>NZ_JBHINR010000047.1:0-2924 GCF_042195105.1 Bartonella sp. CL436QHHD
TTCTTCTCTCAATGCGGATGGCAATATCAACATCACTGCCAAGAAAAAAGATGTGAAAATTGTTGGCTCTGACCTTGCAGGGGAAAATGTTAATCTTACCGCAGCTCGTGATGTCAATGTGCTTGTTGGTCATAATAGCCATTCCTCAAGCTCAAAGGAAGAACGTACAGGCTTTGGCATTCAGTTTGAAAAGAGTAACAGCGGTGCTTCTGTAGGTGTTGGGGTTGCAAGCGCCAAAGATACGGGCGATCAATGGGAAAATACTTCCACACAATCACACATCACGGCACGCCAAGATGTGCAGATTACTGCTGACAATGATGTGAATATGCAAGCAGCCATTGTTTCGGCGGATCGTGATGTCAACATTGATGCCGGCAATAATATCACACTATCAGAAAGCTATGATACCTCTAACGCAAAAGAAAAGCATGAAAAGTCTTTTGCTGGTGTGACAGGCTCTGTCAATGTGGGCATTCTTGGTGCCGTAAAAGATGTAAGGGATGCAGTCAAACGTTTTGGTCATGGGGATACAAAACACAAAATCGGTAATGGTCTTATTGCTGGTCTAAAAGGCTATGATCTCTATAGCAAAGGCAAAGGTCTTTATAATGGGATGAAAGGTGGAAACAAACAGTCTATTCGTGATATTGCTGATGTTTCTGCTAGCGTAACCGTGGGCTTTAAGACAGAGAAGGCAGAAGCCTCTGTTCAGACCTCTACTGCGGTAACAGGTACAATAGAAGCAGGACGCGCTGTTAATATGCAAGCCCACAAAGGCAGCATCCATGGTGTTGGAGCCGATATTATTGCTGGCACAAACCCGATACAAAGCAATGATGAACAGAGCGGGAATATCACCATGGGAGCAGGTAAAGATATCATCTTTGAAAGTGCGCAAAACACGCAGAGCACAGAAAACCACACGCAAAGCGCTTCAATGAATATTGGGTATAGTTATGGTACCGGTGGTACAGGGTGGATGGGGAATGCTTCTTTTGGTAAAGGCAAGGGTTCTAGTGAGGAGGTTCACCAGAAGAACAGCCATATTATAGGCACCGGCACAGTTCACACAACGAGTGGGGCAAACACCACATTGGCAGGCGCCGTGGTTTCTGGAGAGCGTGTAGAAATGGAAGTAGGGGGTGATTTTACCGTTGTCAGCCGCAGTGATACGGGACAAAGTTCCAGCAAGCAAAACTCTGTTTCCATTGGTTATAATAGCCGAGAAAAGGAAGGTACAGCCACAACCAATATTTCCTTGAACAAGGATAAATCCTCTAGCGATTATCACAGTGTTGTGGAGCAATCAGGCATCAAAGCCGGTGATGGCGGTTTTAAGATCAACGTTAAAGATAAAACAACGCTGACCGGAGGCATCATTGCCAGCACCGCGCCGGCAGATAAAAACAGCCTGACCATAGGAAGCATCAGCACCAGTGATATCAGCAACGGTGCGCATGCTCAAGCTAGCAGCCAAGGTTTAAGCATTTCTGCCGGTGGTCCGATGTATCAGGGCAAATATGGTGTCGGGAAAAACATTGCTAAAAATGTCTTAGATCATTCAAAAGCTAAAGATTCAGAGGAAGGATATACCAAATCCGCCATTAGCGATGGCACCATCGTCATTACTGATGAAGCAGGGCAGAAGGCATTGACAGGGCAAGACGTGGAACAAGCCATAGCCTCCCTTAATCGTGATACTGCCACCGCCCATAAGGGTGTACAACAGCTCGATGTAGGCAAGCTGGAACAAATCGTCCATGAAAACCGCGAAATGGCAACGCAACTTTTAGAAGAAGGGTTTAAATACAGCGATGATTCCTATAAAACCATGTTTATCAAAGAGCACCCCATCGCCGTGGTCGACCGTGATGAAAAGGGTAATATACTCTATGAAATAGATGCAAATGGAGAGCCTATAGAAGACGCTCGTGGACAAAATATCCCTAAGTTTCATTATTTAACGGATGAAGAAAAGCAGCATTTGCAAGCCGGCTCTGATGGCAAGGTGCATGTGTCCCTCAATGGCATTTTTACGCCACCCTATGAAGCTGCTGTTTATGCAGAGCAACATGCGGAGAATAAAAATGTACCGCTTTATTTTGTTGTGTTCCCCCAAGCCGATTCTGCTATCTCAGAACTTCTGGTCGCGGGCTATCAGAAGTTTATGGAAAATAACTTTTGGGGTTTGACCAATTCCACACAAGAAGCAAAAGATATAATGTCTCGCTATGGTAACACAGGATTGCATTTTGATGCCCATAGTCGTGGCAGTTTGACAGGCTTTAATATGATGAATTCTTTCAAACAAGAAGGTGTAAATGATGTAGCTGGCAATACAACGATCAGTTTCTATGGACCAGCGGCTAATGTTTTGGCGGCATCCGGTTTGTTAGGTTATGTGAGTGGTGGCAAACAAACCACTATTGGCTTTGATGGGAATAGATATGACTTTGTAAGCAGAATTATTGGCGGCAATGGCTATACCTACGAGACAATACCTGCTGGTAGTAACGTTTTGACAGAATGGTGGAGAGTGATCATGAATCCCATAAGCTCCCATACCTGTCTTGGAGATGCGAGTTATAAATGTAGATATAATTATGGTTTATCTCATCGTGAACAATTTCCTTTAAGTAAATCACGGAGTAAAAAATGAAACAAACCTTAAAATTATTAAGTGCTGTAACTCTATTCAGTATAGCTGGGTGCCAGTTTAATAAAACTCCCACATCTTCTATAGGGGCATGGGAAAAGCCAGGAGCAGATTTTACTGAGATAGGAAAAGCCTTGTTAGAATGCGGTATGCCAACCCCTTATGATAAGGATCCAGAAAGTAGAAAGCTCAGTAATAATGCAATAGCAACAATTCATGCTTGCATGGTTCAATCAGGATTCCGCTATGAAGAAAGGGGGGGGGG
>NZ_JBHINR010000053.1:0-4288 GCF_042195105.1 Bartonella sp. CL436QHHD
AACAGCAAGACTTAAGGATAGCATTCATATTGTTCTGGATGCTTTTTACAAAAAGGGCTGTTTAAGCGCTTCTTGACACTGCGCTGTGGAACAACAGCACCTGGACGACAAATCGGGAGATTTTCGGCTTTATGGTTTACACACCATCCCCCCCCCTTTCATCTTTATAGCGGAAACCTGATTGAACCATACAAGCATGAATTGTTGCTATTGCATTGTTGCTTAAATTTCTGTTTTCTGGAAATACATCATAAGGAGCTGGCATACCACATTCTAATAAGGCTTTTCCTATTTCAGTAAAATCAGTAACACCATTTTTCTCCCACGCGCTCAAATACCCCCCAGGAGTTTTATTAAACTGACATCCTGCAATACCTAACAAAGTTACAGCACTTAATAATTTTACGATGTGTTTCATTTTTTCCTCCATGATCTAATTCAAGGTTTTTGTTCACGATGAGATGTGCCATAATTATAGCGACATTTTGGACTCGCATCTCCAAGACAAGTATGGGGACTTACAGGATTTGTGATCACTCTCCACCATTCTTTCCACCAATTACTACCAGCAGGTATTGTCTCGTAGGTATAGCCATTGCCGCCAATAATTCTGCTTACAAAGTCATATCTATTCCCATCAAAACCAATAGTGGTTTGTTTGCCATCACTCACATAACCTAACAGACCGGATGCAACTAAAACATTAAAGGCTGGTCCATAGAAATTGATATTCGTGTTGTCGGCTATCCCGTGCACCCCTTCTTGTTTGAAAGAATACAGCATATTCCCCAATGTCATTGTCCCGCGACTATGTCCATAAAGTTCTAATCCTGTAAGACCATAGCTATACATCAAATCTTTTGCTTCTTGTGTTGAATTGGTCAAACCCCAAAAGTTATTTTCCATAAACTTCTGATGGCCCGCGACTAGAAGTTCTGAGATAGCAGAATCAGCTTCTGGGAACACCACAAAATAAAGCGGATTATTTTTATCCTTCGCATGTTGCTCTGCATAAACAGCGGCTTCCTCTGGTGGTGTAAAGATTCCATTAAAGGACACATGCACCTTGCCATCAGCACCTTCTTGTAAATGCTGCTTTTCTTCATCCGTTAAATAATGTGCGTGAGGTATTTTTTGTCCACGAGCGTCTTCTATAGGCTCCCCATTTGCATCTATTTCATAGAGTATATTACCCTTTTCATCACGGTCGACCACAGCGATGGGGTGCTCTTTGATAAACATGGTTTTATAGGAATCATCGCTGTATTTAAATCCTTCTTCTAAAAGTTGGGTTGCCATTTCACGGTTTTCATGGACGATTTGTTCCAGCTTGCCTACATCGAGCTGTTGTACACCCTTATGGGCGGTGGCAGTATCACGATTAAGGGAGGCTATGGCTTGTTCCACGTCTTGCCCTGTCAATGCCTTCTGCCCTGCTTCATCAGTAATGACGATGGTGCCATCGCTAATGGCGGATTTGGTATATCCTTCCTCTGAATCTTTAGCTTTTGAATGATCTAAGACATTTTTAGCAATGTTTTTCCCGACACCATATTTGCCTTGATACATCGGACCACCGGCAGAAATGCTTAAACCTTGGCTGCTAGCTTGAGCATGCGCACCGTTGCTGATATCACTGGTGCTAATGCTTCCTGTGGTCAGGCTGTTTTTATCTGCCGGCGCGGTGCTGGCAATGATGCCTCCGGTCAGCGTTGTTTTATCTTTAACGTTGATCTTAAAACCGCCATCACCCGATTTGATGCCTGATTGCTCCACAACACTGTGATAATCACTAGAGGATTTATCCTTGTTCAAGGAAATATTGGTTGTGGCTGTACCATCCTTTTCTCGACTATTATAACCAATGGAAACAGAATTTTGCTTGCTAGAACTTTGTCCCGTATCACTGCGGCTGACAACGGTAAAATCACCCCCTACTTCCATTTCTACACGCTCTCCAGAAACCACGGCGCCTGCCAGTATGGTGTTTCCCTGACTTATGGTATGAAGAGTGCCAGTGCCTATAATATGGCTGTTCTTCTGGTGAACCTCCTCACTGGAACCCTTGCCTTTACCNGTATGGTGTTTCCCTGACTTATGGTATGAAGAGTGCCAGTGCCTATAATATGGCTGTTCTTCTGGTGAACCTCCTCACTGGAACCCTTGCCTTTACCAAAAGAAGCATTCCCCATCCACCTTGGACCATCGGTACCATAACTATACCCAACATTCATTGAAGCGCTTTGCGTATGATTTTGTGTGCTTTGTGTGTTTTGCGCACTTTCAAAAGTAATATCTTTACCTGCTCCCATGGTGATATTCCCGCTCTGTTTATCATTGCTTTGCATCGGGTTTGTGCCGACAATAATATCGGCTCCAACACCATGGATGCTGCCTTTGTGGGCTTGCATGTTGACAGCGCGTCCTGCTTCTATTGTTGTGGTCATCGCGGTGGAAGCTTGAGAAGAAGCTTCTGCTTTCTTAAAGCCCACTGTCATACTGCCAGATGCGCCAGCCTCGGTCAAACCGCTTAACGTATCCTGTGGATTGCCCCACGACTTTGGCTTCAAAATACGCATCCCCCGTAATGAAACCTTACCTGCCTTATTGTCGACTATCTTAAACACCAAATTAAAAGTGCCCGTTGTGTGGATAAAGAAGAAGACAGCTTTGATCCTCTACTTCATTCGTGATTTTATCTAACGACCTTTTTAACGATGGGGAGGACGCTTTGGTGATCGCTTTTGTAAAGCTTTTTGCTTTTGCTGACGTTTTCTTTCATCCTCAAAATGCGTTAGTAAAGCGCGTTCCTGTTTCGTTTTGTTGGTCACACCAAAGGTATCATTGTCCATAAATTGCTGATATCCAGCTAGCATCAAATTAGCTAAAAACGAGTCACTTTTCAGAGGTTGTACAAAATAGAGCCCTTTTGAATCTTGCAATTTATACCGGAAACCTGCTTTTTTCATGCACTCATAAACTGAGGCAAATTCACTCGCATACGAATTCATATCACTAGAAGAAGCATAAACCAGTTTCCAGCCACATTTTGATAAGGATTGTTGGATCATCGCTTTATCGACACCTGGTTTTTCCCATAATGCTAAAGTTGATGGAGGAGGTTGGTTAACACATCCAGCTGTATTTAAGAGAGCTATGCAACTCAATAGTTTTAAGATTTTCTTCATTTTTTCCCTCTTTCAATGGATTTATTTACTATAAAACAGCTCGGAGGCTTGTTGATATTTTCTGTCATCGCTGCTTAAAACAACGGTGAACAATATTGAGATGATGGATTGAGAAAACAATCGCGCCATTCCAAGCAAAAGCAAGGATAAGGGATTGTTGATCATCACCAATAGAAACACTTAAGGTTGGCATTTGCGACTATTTTTATATTTTTTACAAAAAGGGCTGTTTAAGCGCTTCTTGACACTGCGCTGTGGTATGACAGCACCTGGACGACAAATGGGCAAGTTTTCAGCTTTATGATTTCCACACCAGCCTCCCCCCACATCATATTTATAGCGAAATCCCGCTTGGAGCATGCAAGCATCAATGGTTGCATTTGCATTATAGCTGAGCTTTCTACTTTCTGGATCCTTATCATAAGGGGTTGGCATACCGCATTCTAACAAGGCTTTTCCTATCTCCGTAAAATCTGCTCCTGGCTTTTCCCATGCCCCTATAGAAGATATGGGAGTTTTATTAAACTGACATCCGGTGATACTTAACAAAGTTACAGCACCTAATAGCTTTAGAGTTTGTTTCATTTTTTACTCCATGATTTACTTGAAGGAACTTGTTCACGATGGGATGAGCCGTAAAGCATGCTGCACATACGCCCCACATCTCCAAGACAGGTATGGGAGCTTATGGGATTCATGGTCACTCTCCACCATTCTTTCCACCAGTTACTGCCAGCAGGTATTGTCTCGTAGGTATAGCCATTGCCGCCAATAATTCTGCTGACAAAGTCATATCTATTCCCATCAAAGCTAATAGTGGTTTGTTTGCCATCACTCACATAACCTAACAGACCGGATGCAACTAAAACATTAAAGGCTGGTCCATAGAAATTGATATTCGTGTTGTCGGCTATCCCGTGCACCCCTTCTTGTTTGAAAGAATACAGCATATTCCCCAATGTCATGGTACCACGGCTATGTCCATAAAGTTCTAACCCTGTAATACCATGGCTATACACCAAATCTTTTGCTTCTTGTGTTGAATTGGTCAAACCCCAAAAGTTATTTTCCATAAACTTCTGATAGCCCGCGACTAGAAG
>NZ_JBHINR010000016.1:0-2407 GCF_042195105.1 Bartonella sp. CL436QHHD
CTGGATTAGGTGAGGGGATACAGAGAAAACCACGCCGTCGCCGAGTGGTCAATCTTGAGGCAGAGGAAAATGTTTAAACCTAAAAGGTGCTGTATAAGCGCTTGTGGTGATGTTATTGGTATTATGATAGTAAATTGTATATACTCAAGAAGCCTCTTGCGCTTTCTTTGAATTTTCACGGGCAGTATTGAGACTTAACAAAGGGTGTTGACAGAAAAGATTGCCTCTTTGCTGGGATTTAAGTGAGGGAATACAGGGAAAACCACGCCGTCGCTCAAGTGGTCAATCTTGAGGCAGAGGAAAATGTTTAAACCTGAAAGGTGCTGTATAAGCGCTTGTGGTGATGTTATTGGTATTATGATAGTAAATTGTATATACTCAAGAAGCCTCTTGCGCTTTCTTTAGATTTTCACGGGCAGTATTGAGACTTAACAAAGGGTGTTGACAGAAAAGATTGCCTCTTTGCTGGGATTTAAGTAAGGGAATACAGAGAAAACCGCATCCGTGTATTTTAAGAGGCAGTTCTTTTATGAAGAACGCAATGTCGTTGTTTTATTTAATTCACACTTATATTTAATATTGTTCAATGTATTTATGCCCATTTCGCGTTGGTGTTCATGAATTCTATTATGTGAAATTCATCGGCTATCTTTGCTTAATAAAAGATGTAAGCTGGGCGTTATTGCTTTAATTTTCAATGTTGCAACAGTTCTTCTTTTGATACCGGATCATTCATAAGAGGTATTTTTATTCATCCATTTCCTTGCTGGGATATGTAAAGAAATGATTTTGATTCAGTTTCTTACGAACAGATTTGAAAGGGAGAATCATACAGTATTTGAGATTCTCGTTTGACATGCAAAATAAATCATCACTATAAATTAATATGTTGAATTTTTGCACTCAAGAAGAGGTATTTCTTGCACGTTTATTAGCTTTTCCCAAGTGATGTCAGTTTTCTTAAAAATGGGAATGCGTTGACAGAAAGGTTTCTTCTTTTCCAAGATTTAAGTGAGGGGATACAGTAAAAAACGCGCCGTCGCCCGTGTGGTGTATATTTAATGCTTATCACATTGATTTATAATAATAATTCATTGTTTTGAATGTTAGGTGAGAGCCCCTAAGCCCCTAGAATTCTCTCATGTCCAAATTTGTTCCATGTTGAATCAAAAAAACCATTCGCTTGCACGTTGCAAACGGGGAGAGCCCGTGTGGATAAATTTGTATAAGAAAGGAATAAAAATGGCTCTTATGAACTCTCTCTAGCGCCAAGGGGGCTGTTGGCAACACCCACGAGTTGGCAAAGCGTGTGATAGTGTCGGCTTGCAGAAAATGTTAAATCTTCAAGGATGCTATGTTAAGCGCTTATTGATGTTAGTTTTCTTAATGAGGCATTATCTTCGAACTCTCTTTTGTTGTTTCAACAGAAAGAACGGCGATTAGAGCACCGGTATGATAATTGTAAATCATAAATTTTGTTTGTCCATCAGGGGTTAAAACTTTCAGTACAATATTGTGTTCTGAGAGGCTTTGCGACAAAATCTGTGTTTTTTCCGGTAGAGAGAGCGTATGATGGATAACGTGTGGGTTTTTGCTGGGAGAGGAAGATAACTCGGTTTGTTTTGGCGCTGATCCGGTTGTTATCACTTTATAAACAATTAAAAACAGTACGGTTAGAATAAGGAAAAGCGTTATTAAAACGGAAATAATCATTAAACCCATAAGTTTTTTTCTTACTCGTTCTACGGCAGGGTCTAAAGGGAGATCTTGAGGCAGAGAATTTTGCTCTGTGTGATGGTCTTTTGAAGGTTGCATTCGCTTATTATCCATCATGTCTTTCATTGATTATTTTTTTGAGATCTGATGGGTTTATGCTTTTAAAGTTTTTTGTGCAAGAGGTTTGTGGAAGAAGAATGCAAAAGAGGAAGCGATGTTGGTAAAATATCTTCTTTGTGGACTGTAGACACCTTGTCCTTTACGTTTTGGCTTTTAAGAAGAAAATTTCCATGGTTTGTTACAGACCAGATCAAGTTTACTTCTTGTTGATGCAAATTTGCATGTACGTTTATACATTGGGCAAAAATTTGTTGTCCATAAAGTGCAAACTTTTTTGTGGACGGTACCATGGCTTGTTCACAAGCTTGAGCCGTTGGATAGATTTTAACCATTGTATTGTTCGAATAGCAACTATTAAAATCATCTGTACATGAAACTAATAAGAGGATAAAAACAAGGGGATTCATCAATTATTTTCCAAATGAGAGGTTGACAGAGCGGACTCCAATTTGTCAGCCTAGGGGCTTCTTCACTGTTAAACGCTTTCAAAGTTTTTTAGTTCCCCTTTGAGATGGGTTTTCCCCTTTGAGATGGGTTTTCCCCTTTGAGATGGGTTTTCCCCTTTGAGATG
>NZ_JBHINR010000023.1:0-187480 GCF_042195105.1 Bartonella sp. CL436QHHD
GCTTTTAGATCAAGGTCAAGCGGGTGATAATATAGGAGCTCTTCTACGTGGTGTTGATCGTGAAGGGATTGAGCGTGGTCAGGTATTGGCGAAGCCAGGATCCGTTACGCCTCATACACGTTTTAAAGCAGAAGCTTACATTTTGACAAAAGATGAAGGTGGACGTCATACGCCATTTTTTACAAATTATCGTCCTCAGTTTTACTTCCGTACGACGGATGTTACAGGTATTGTTACACTTCCAGAAGGAACGGAAATGGTTATGCCAGGTGACAATGTTGCGATGGATGTTTCGTTGATCGTTCCGATAGCGATGGAAGAGAAACTTCGTTTTGCTATTCGTGAAGGTGGTCGTACTGTTGGTGCCGGTATCGTCTCTAAGATCATTGAATAAATAATGCTTGTTGAGTGCTTTAATTATTAATGCACTTTGTATAACAGGGAAATAAAGAGCATGAACAGTCAGAATATTCGCATTCGCTTGAAAGCGTTTGATCATAGAATTCTTGATACGTCGACGCGTGAGATTGTATCGACTGCTAAACGTACCGGTGCAAATGTCCGTGGTCCCATTCCGCTTCCGACGCGGATTGAGAAGTTTACGGTCAATCGTGGACCGCATATCGATAAGAAAAGTCGTGAGCAGTTTGAGATGCGAACACATAAGCGTCTTCTTGACATTGTTGATCCAACGCCGCAAACAGTGGATGCGCTTATGAAGCTCGATCTTTCTGCTGGTGTGGATGTAGAAATTAAGCTCTGAGGTTTGAGGACAGAAGGAACAGACCCGATGCGTTCAGGTGTAATAGCACAGAAGCTGGGCATGACCCGTATTTATAATGATGCTGGTGAGCATGTGCCGGTGACGGTACTTCGTTTGGAGAATTGTCAAGTCGTTGCTCAGCGTACAGTTGAAAAGAATGGTTATACTGCTGTTCAATTAGGTGTAGGCTTTGCTAAGGTTAAGAATACTTCACAAGCTCTTCGTGGACATTTTGCTAAGGCTTCTGTTGAGCCTAAAGCCAAAATAGCAGAGTTTCGTGTGAGTCCCGACAATCTTCTTGATGTTGGTACTGAGATTACAGTGGAACATTTTGTTCCAGGACAAAGAGTTGATGTGACTGGTACCAGTATTGGTAAGGGGTTTGCTGGTGTTATGAAACGACATAACTTTGGTGGGCATCGTGCTTCCCATGGTAATTCGATCACACATCGTGCTCATGGTTCTACGGGGCAGTGCCAAGATCCTGGTAAAGTTTTTAAAGGCAAAAAAATGGCCGGCCATATGGGGCAAGTGCGTGTAACAACACAGAATATTGAAGTTATTTCCACTGATAGTGAGCGTGGTTTAATTTTAGTGCGTGGTGCTGTTTCTGGTTCTAAAGGTTCTTGGATTTTGATACGGGATGCTGTGAAGAAGCGTCTTCCTGATAATGCTCCAAAGCCTGCCGGTATTCGCCGTCTTGTGAAGGAGAAAGCGGAAATGGTTACTCCGGTGACGGAAACCTCTGAAGTTGAGGGAGCCTAATAATGGATCTTGTAATTAAAACTCTTGATGGTAATGAAGCTGGCAAATTAAAGGTTTCTGAAGCTATTTTTGATCTTGTTCCGCGTGAGGATATTTTGCAACGTGTTGTTCGTTGGCAGCTTGCACGTCGTCAGCAGGGAAGTCATCAATCCCAAGGTCGTTCTGATGTGTCACGAACAGGGGCAAAAATGTTTAAACAGAAAGGAACTGGGCGTGCTCGACATTCATCTGCACGTGCACCGCAGTTTAGAGGTGGAGGTAAGGCACATGGACCGGTGGTTCGCAGTCATGCGCATGATCTTCCTAAAAAGATTCGTGCTCTTGGGTTGCGTCTTGCTTTATCTGCAAAATTAAAAGCAAAAGATTTGATTATTGTGGATGAGTTGACTGTTAAGGATGCTAAAACGAAGATGCTTGTTTCTCATTTTTCTAAGCTTGGATTTAATAACGCTCTCTTGATTGGTGGTAAAGAGATTGATATTAACTTTTTTCGTGCAGCCTCTAATATCCCTAATATTGACATTTTGCCTATTCAGGGAATTAATGTTTATGATATTTTGCGTCGCAGCAAACTTGTTTTATCAAAAGCAGCTGTTGAGGCTCTTGAGGAGCGTTTTAAATGACAGATCTTCGCCATTATGATATAATTATTAGTCCAGTTATTACTGAAAAGGCGACTATGATTTCTGAATATAATCAAGTTGCTTTTAATGTCGCGCCGAAAGCGACGAAGCCTGAGATTAAGGCTGCTATTGAAGCGCTTTTTAGCGTAAAGGTTAAAGCAGTTAACACGATAGTCCGTAAGGGTAAAGTGAAGCGTTTCAAAGGTATAGTTGGTCGGCAGAGTGATGTCAAAAAAGCGATCGTAACTCTGGCCAGTGGTCAGACTATCGACGTTTCGACAGGTCTTTAAGAGGCTCGGAGATAGGAATAATGGCACTTAAGCAATTTAATCCAACTACACCTGGGCAGCGTCAGCTTGTTATTGTGGAACGTTCTTGTCTTTATAAGGGAAAACCTATAAAGATGTTAACTGAAGGTTTGTCTTCAAAGGGTGGACGTAATAATCGCGGTCGTGTTACTGCTCGTTTTCAGGGTGGTGGACATAAACGTAGTTATCGGTTTGTCGACTTTAAGCGTCTTAAACGTGATGTTTCAGCAAAGGTTGAGCGTTTAGAATACGATCCTAATCGTACCGCTTTTATTGCTTTAATCCGCTATGAGGATGGGCAATTGAGTTATATTCTTGCGCCACAGCGTCTTGGTGTTGGTGATTCTGTTATGGCTGGTTTAAATGTGGATGTTAAACCAGGTAATGCTATGCCTCTTGGTAATATGCCTGTAGGCACAATTATTCATAATGTTGAGATGAAGCCAGGAAAAGGAGGGCAGATTGCGCGTTCAGCAGGTGCTTATGCGCAGTTGGTTGGACGAGATCATGGTATGGCTATTCTTCGTTTAAATTCTGGTGAACAGCGTTTGGTTCCGAGTAGCTGTTTTGCAACTGTTGGCGCTGTTTCAAATCCTGATCATGGGAATATTAATGATGGTAAGGCGGGTCGGTCACGTTGGCGTGGTAAACGTCCACATGTTCGTGGTGTTGCTATGAACCCCGTTGATCATCCGCACGGTGGTGGTGAAGGTCGTACATCGGGGGGGCGCCATCCAGTATCTCCTTGGGGTAAACCTACGAAAGGTAAGCGTACGCGCTCCAATAAAGCCACTGATAAATTTATTATGCGTACGCGTCATCAACGCAAGAAATGAGAAAGGTAGTCTGAAGTGGTTCGTTCAGTGTGGAAAGGTCCGTTTGTTGACGGCTATCTTCTTGGTAAAGCAGAGAAGGTACGTGCAAGTGGGCGCAATGAAGTTATAAAAATATGGAGTCGTCGCTCTACTATTTTACCGCAATTTGTTGGTTTAACTTTTGGTGTTTACAACGGTAATAAGCATATTCCTGTTTCTGTTTCTGAAGAGATGGTTGGGCATAAGTTTGGTGAGTTCGCTCCTACCCGGACTTATTATGGTCATGGTGCCGATAAAAAAGCGAAGAGGAAGTAGGAATGGGAAAAGCTAAAGTTTCGCGCCAGCTTAAAGATAATGAAGCAAGAGCTGTCACGCGGACAATTCGTGTTAGTCCGCAGAAGCTTAATTTAGTTGCTGCAATGATTCGTGGTAAAAGAGTTAATGTAGCGCTCGCTGATTTGATGTTTTCACGCAAGCGTATTGCTGCTACTGTGAAAAAAACGCTTGAATCAGCAATTGCAAATGCAGAAAATAACCACGATCTTGATATTGATTCGCTTGTTGTGGCGGAAGCTTATGTTGGTAAGTCGATAGTGATGAAGCGCTTTCATGTTCGTGGTCGAGGGCGTGCTAGTAGAATTGAACGTCCATTTTCGCATCTTACTGTTATTGTTCGTGAAGTTACCGAAAAAGTGGAGGCCGCGTAATGGGGCAGAAGATCAATCCAATAGGACTTCGTCTTGGTGTTAATCGGACTTGGGACTCTCGTTGGTATGCTGATAGTGGTGAATATGGGCGCCTTCTTCATGAAGATTTGAAAATTCGTTCATATGTGCTTGAGGAGCTTAAACAGGCGGCTATTTCTAAGGTTGTTATTGAGCGTCCTCATAAGAAGTGTCGTATTACGATTCATTCTGCACGTCCTGGTTTGATTATTGGTAAAAAGGGTGCTGATATCGAAAAGCTTCGTCGTAAGCTTTCAGAAATGACGGATGCTGAAACTTCATTGAATATTGTGGAGATTCGTAAACCGGAGATTGATGCGACAATTATTGCGCAATCAATTGCTCAACAGTTAGAGCGTCGTGTTGCTTTTCGTCGTGCAATGAAGCGTGCTGTTCAGTCTGCTATGCGTCTTGGTGCGGAAGGTATTCGTATCAATTGTTCTGGCCGTCTTGGTGGTGCTGAAATTGCTCGTATGGAATGGTATCGTGAAGGTCGTGTTCCACTTCATACCTTGCGTTCTGATGTTGATTACGGTACAGCAGAAGCTAAGACCGCTTATGGTATTTGTGGTATTAAAGTTTGGGTCTTTAAGGGTGAGATTCTTGAGCATGATCCGATGGCTTCAGAACGTCGTGCTACGGAAGCTGATCAATCTGGTTCTTCATCGAATCGTCGCCGCGAAAATGCTTAGTTTTTGAGATTGAACTAAAATTTGGAGTAGAGAACAATGTTGCAGCCAAAGCGCACAAAGTTCCGTAAACAGTTCAAAGGCCGTATTCACGGTTCTGCGAAGGGTGGTACGGATTTGAATTTCGGTGCCTACGGTTTGAAGGCTGTTGAGCCGGAGCGGGTTACTGCTCGTCAAATTGAAGCGGCGCGTCGTGCGATTACACGTTATATGAAGCGTTCTGGTCGTGTGTGGATTCGCATTTTTCCAGATCTTCCGGTTACATCTAAACCGACTGAAGTTCGTATGGGTAAAGGTAAGGGAAGTGTTGATTATTGGGCTGCACGTGTTGCTCCTGGGCGCGTCATGTTTGAGCTTGATGGAGTTCCGGAAGATGTTGCACGTGAAGCGCTAAGGTTGGGTGCTGCAAAGTTGCCTATAAAAACGCGTTTCATCCAGCGTATTGCTGAATAATGAGGTTAAGCGATGAGAGCCACAGAATTACGGGCGCAAACGCTCGACCAAATGAAAGATGAATTGGCTAAGTTAAAGAAAGAGCAATTTAATTTGCGTTTTCAAAAAGCAACAGGTCAATTAGAAAAGACTGCGCGTGTTAGACAAGTTCGTCGTGATATTGCGCGTATTAAAACTTTTCTTCGTCAAAAGATAAGTGAAACTAAGGTTTAAGGAAATAAGAGATGCCTAAACGCGTTTTGCAGGGTGTTGTTATTAGCGACAAAAGTGATAAGACTGTTGTTGTCAAAGTTGAACGCCGTTATTCTCATCCGCTTCTTAAGAAGACTGTTCGGCAGTCTAAAAATTATAAAGCGCATGACGAAAACAACCAATTCAAGATTGGGGATCAAGTTTCTATTCAAGAATCTAGACCAATTTCGAAAGATAAATGTTGGATTGTTGTAAAAGACAATGTAGCGTAATGGGTTAAGTTTATTGTTTTAGAATTTAACAGTGTTTTTATCATTGATAAATTTGAAGGCGATGAATTTATCGTTATTTGGCAGGCAAATCCGAGTGTATAAAAGGTACAATCGGATATATGTGTTAAGAGAAGGTGGCCAGTCATGATTCAGATGCAAACAAATCTCGACGTTGCTGATAATTCTGGAGCGCGTCGTGTCATGTGCATCAAGGTGTTAGGCGGTTCAAAGCGGAAATATGCTTCGGTCGGTGACATTATTGTTGTTTCGGTTAAGGATGCAATTCCTCGTGGCCGTGTTAAAAAAGGTGATGTTATGAAAGCTGTTGTGGTTCGTACTGCTAAGGATATTCGTCGCGCAGATGGTAGTGTCATTCGTTTTGATAGTAATGCTGCGGTTTTAGTGGATAATAAAAAAGAGCCGATTGGTACTCGTATCTTTGGACCTGTTCCCCGCGAATTGCGTGGTAGGAATCATATGAAGATCATCTCGCTTGCTCCTGAAGTTCTATAAGGAGTAAATGTTATGCAGAAGATTCGAAAAGGTGATAAAGTTGTTGTTTTGTCCGGTAAGGATAAAGGATGTAGTGGTGAAGTAATTAAGGTTAGTCCAAAAGAGAATAAGGCTTTTGTTCGTGGGATTAATATGATTAAACGTCATCAACGTCAAACGCAGAAGCAAGAGGCTGGAATTATTTCTAAAGAAGCTCCGATTCATCTGTCTAATTTGGCGATTGCTGATCCTAAAGATGGTAAGCCTACACGTGTAGGCTTTCGTATGAATGCAGATGGTAATAAGGTGCGTTTTGCCAAGCGTTCGGGAGAGTTGATTAATGGCTGAGGAAAGACAAGTACCGCGTATGAAAGCGCATTATTTTGAAGTGATTCGTAAAGCGCTTCAAGAGAAGTTTAATTACAGAAATGCGATGCAAATTCCGCGGATTGATAAAGTTGTAATAAATATGGGCATAGGTGAAGCAACTGCTGATTCGAAGAAGCCTTCCCTTGCTGCTGAGGATTTAGGGCTAATAACGGGTCAGAAGGCTGTTGTTACGCGTGCGCGTAATTCTATCGCGACCTTTAAGGTTCGTGAAGGAATGCCTCTTGGGGCTAAAGTTACATTGCGTAAAGATCGTATGTTTGAGTTTTTAGATCGTCTTGTTACGATTGCTCTTCCGCGGGTTCGTGACTTTCGTGGTTTAAATCCAAAGAGTTTTGATGGTCGTGGCAATTTTGCTATGGGTATTAAAGAACACATTGTGTTTCCAGAAATCAACTATGATAAAGTTGATCAAATTTGGGGCATGGATATTATCGTTTGTACGACAGCAAAAACGGATGATGAGGCTCGTGAATTATTGCGTGCTTTTAATTTTCCTTTTCGTTCGTAACGGCAAACATAGTGAGGTGAGATTATGGCCAAAGTAAGTGCCGTTGAAAAAAATAAGCGTCGTGAGGTGATGGTAAAGCGTTATGCTGCCCGTCGTGCACGTTTGAAAGCAATAGTTATGGATCAGAAGGTTTCTCTTGAAGAACGTTTTAAAGCTTCTGTTCAGTTGGCAGAGTTACCGCGTAATTCTTCGAAAGTTCGTATTCGTAATCGCTGTGAGGTTTCAGGTCGTCCGCGGGCTTATTATCGTAAATTAAAAATGTCGCGAATTGCGTTGCGTGAGCTTGGCTCTATTGGCTATATTCCTGGTATTGTAAAATCTAGTTGGTAAGAGGAGATTATTTAATGTCTATGTCAGATCCTCTTGGTGATATGTTAACACGTATTCGTAATGCACTTGGTCGTAAAAAAGGTAAAGTAGTTACTCCAGCTTCGAAGCTTCGTGCGCACGTTCTTGATGTTCTTCAGTCGGAAGGTTATATTCGCGGATATAGTCAAATTGATTTAGGTGATGGGAAAGCTGAGATTGAAATCGAATTGAAGTATTTTGAAGGGCTGGCTGCTATTCGTGAGATTGCACGTGTATCAAAGCCAGGGCGTCGTGTGTATGTTTCTGCTAAGTCACTTCCACAGGTGGCTAATGGCCTTGGTATTTCGATTTTATCGACTCCTAAAGGCGTCATGGCAGATCATGAGGCGCGTGAACAGAATGTTGGTGGAGAACTCCTTTGTCGTGTTTTCTAAGTTATGTCAAGAAAACGGAAGAAAAAGTAGGTTAGAACAATGTCTCGTATTGGAAAGAAACCCATTTCAATTCCTTCTGGAGTTACTGCTACTGTTGAAGGTCAGCTGGTTAAGGCAAAAGGTCCAAAAGGTGAGTTGAGTTACGTCGTCAATGATGAAGTCTTAGTCAAACTTGAGGAAAATATCATATCAGTTATGCCGCGGGATCAGTCAAAAGATGCGCGTTCTAAATGGGGAATGTCGCGCTCAATGATTGAGAACATTTTTTGTGGTGTGAAAGATGGTTTTGAAAAGAGGTTGGAGATTAATGGGGTTGGTTATCGTGCTGCTTTGCAGGGTAAGGATGTTCAACTATCTCTGGGCTTTTCGCATGATGTGGTTTATAAAGTTCCGTCGGGTGTTACTGTGACTGTTCCTAAGCCAACAGAAATTGTTGTTTCTGGAATTGATAAACAGCAAGTTGGACAAGTTGCAGCGGAGATTCGGGAGTATCGTAGGCCTGAACCTTATAAAGGTAAGGGTGTTAAGCATGCAGATGAACGTATCTTCCGTAAAGAAGGTAAAAAGAAATAAGGATTTTGTATTATGGTTTCATCTAAGGACATTATCCAACGTCGTGCAAGGCGTGTTCGTCGTAGAATTAAAATGGTTTCTCATGATCGTCCTCGGCTTAGTGTTTATCGTTCAAATCAGAACATTTATGCTCAAGTTATCGATGATTTGCGGGGATGTACACTTGTTTCAGCCTCTACTCTTGAAAGTGATTTAAAAAAGTCGTTAAAGAGTGGTGCTGATAAAAAGGCAGCTTTTGCTGTTGGTAAGTTAATTGCTGAGCGTGCGAAGAAAGCGGGTGTTAATGAGGTGGTTTTTGATCGTGGAGCGTATGTGTACCATGGTCGCGTCAAAGCTTTAGCTGAGGCTGCTCGTGAAGGTGGTTTGAATTTCTAAAATTTCTTATTTATGAATGAGTAAGGAGAGTTTAGAGTTTTTCGTTTAAGTTCTTCCAGTTTGGTGAGGGACTTTGTTATCGTGCTTCCGGAAAAGAAAAAGGAATGAGGAATGGCACAAAAAGAACGTGGTGATAGAGAAGAACGCGATAATGAATTTGTCGATAGGCTCGTTCATATCAATCGTGTTGCTAAAGTTGTAAAGGGTGGTCGGCGTTTTGGTTTTGCTGCTCTTGTTGTCGTTGGAGATCAAAAAGGACGTGTGGGTTTTGGACATGGTAAAGCCCGTGAAGTTCCCGAAGCCGTTCGTAAAGCAACGGAATCTGCAAAGCGTGGGATGATTTATGTTCCGCTTCGGTCTGGGCGTACATTGCATCATGATCTTGAAGGTCGTCACGGAGCTGGGCGTGTTTTGCTACGTTCGGCTTCTGCTGGTACTGGTATTATTGCTGGGGGACCGATGCGTGCTATTTTTGAAGCTCTTGGTATGCAGGATGTCGTTGCAAAATCGCTAGGATCGTCGAATCCTTATAACATGGTTCGTGCAACATTTGATGCATTGAAACATCAAATGCATCCTAGAGATATTGCTGCTCAACGTGGTATAAAATATTCGACTTTGCAGGCGCGTCGTCGCCATTTAGTTGACCTAGAAGGGTAGTTTCTGAGATTATCAGAAAAGGAATTAGGAAATGGTTCAGAAAAAATCTCAGAGTAATAAAACTGTGACGGTGGAGCAAATTGGAAGCCCTATTCGAAACTCACAGATTCAGCGTGCAACCTTAAAGGGGCTTGGACTAAATAAAATGCGTCGTCGGCGCGTTTTAGATGATACACTTTGTGTGCGGGGTATGATTGCTCGGGTTCGGCATCTTGTTCGCGTTATAGATGAAGGTTAAGGGTTGCGGGAGTATTATATATGAAACTCAATGAACTGCGTGATTGCGAAGGCGCAATAAAAAATCGTAAGCGTGTTGGGCGTGGCATTGGTTCCGGTATGGGTAAGACTGGTGGTCGTGGTGTAAAAGGGCAAAAGTCACGTTCTGGTG
Organism: Bartonella sp. CL436QHHD; assembly: GCF_042195105.1. Taxonomy (NCBI): domain Bacteria; kingdom Pseudomonadati; phylum Pseudomonadota; class Alphaproteobacteria; order Hyphomicrobiales; family Bartonellaceae; genus Bartonella; species Bartonella sp. CL436QHHD. The sequence continues at coordinate 9,735 of NZ_JBHINR010000023.1, forward strand.
TTTCCCTTAATGGTTTTGAAGGTGGGCAAATGCCTATCTATCGTCGTTTGCCAAAACGTGGATTTAGAAATTTCTTTGCCAAAACCTACAATGAAGTTTCACTAGGACGTATTCAGTTGGCAGTTGATGCGGGTAAGTTGAATATTGAAAAGCCTGTTGATATGATTGCTTTGAAAGAGTCTGGTATTATTCGTCGTGAAAAAGATGGGGTTCGTCTTCTTTCTGATGGTGATTTGAAGGCTAAGATTACCTTTCATGTTTCTGGTGCTTCACAAGCTGCTCGTGTTAAGATTGAAAAAGTGGGTGGTCAGGTCATTTTTCCTGATATTGCTCGATAATTTTTTTAATATGAATAGAGACCTAAAGAAGAATTATATTTGTTTTGTGGGATCTTTTGTGGAGACTTGTTTAAGTTCTGCATTTATTTGTGTATGCGTATGTGAATTTTAGGATTATACTTCTGTGATTTAAAGAACTGGAGTGTAAAGTGGAGACGTTTTATGGCATCAGCAGCAGAGCAATTTGCTTCCAATATAAACTTCGGTACCTTTTCGCGTGCAACTGAATTAAAGAAACGCATCTGGTTTACTCTGTTGGCGCTTCTTGTATATCGTTTTGGCACTTACATCTCTCTTCCAGGTATCAATATCGATGCTTTGCGGCAAACATTTGAACATCACGCGTCTGGTGTATTAGGACTCTTTAATATGTTTGCTGGAGGTGCCGTTGGGCGTATGGCTATTTTTGCGCTGGGTATCATGCCTTATATATCGGCATCTATTATTGTGCAATTGTTAACATCTATTATTCCTTCTTTGGAGACTCTTAAAAAGGAAGGGGATTTAGGTCGTAAGATTATCAATCAATATACGCGTTATGTAACAGTCGTATTGGCAATTCTACAAGCTTTTGGTATTGCGGTTGCGCTTGAAAGCGGTATAGGGTCGGGGCTTCAAATTGTTTTAGAACCAGGTCTTATGTTTCGTTTTTCTTCTGTTATTACACTTGTTGGCGGAACGATGTTTCTTATGTGGCTTGGCGAGCAAATTACGTCACGTGGTGTTGGTAATGGGGTTTCTCTTATCATTTTTACAGGGATTGTAGCCAACTTTCCTTCTACTTTTGCTCAGCTTTTGACAGCTCATAGTCAGGCTGATTTATCAACTTTTCTTTTAATAGGAATCGTTCTTATTGCTGTTTTGGTTATTGGGCTTATTGTTTTTATAGAGCGTGCACAACGGCGAATTCTTATCCAATATCCGAAACGTCAGGTCGGTAATCAAATGTTTCAAGGAGATATGTCGCATCTTCCTTTAAAGTTGAATACTGCTGGTGTTATTCCACCTATTTTTGCTTCATCTTTATTATTATTGCCTGCCACTATTAATAATTTTTCTGATAAAATGCCACAATGGGTTCAGGAGATTTCTTATGCTCTTGGTCATGGACAGCCACTTTATATGATTGTTTATGCATTTTTAATGGCGTTTTTTTGCTTTTTTTATACAGCTATTGTGTTTAATCCAAGTGATACTGCAGATCAATTGAAAAAGCATTCTGGTTTTATTCCAGGGATTCGTCCAGGTGAGCGTACAGCCGAATATATTGATTACGTTTTGACGCGTATTACTGTTGTGGGCGCTGTTTATATTATCTTGGTTTGTTTGTTACCTGAATTTATGATATCTGCATTACAGGTTCCTTTTTATCTTGGGGGAACATCCTTGTTGATTGTTGTTACTGTTACACTTGATACGGTTGCTCAAATTCAGGGGCATCTTGTTGCCCACCAATATGAAGGGTTGATAAAAAAATCAAAACTTCGTGGAGGTAGAAGGAATCGATGAGAGTTATTCTTTTAGGTCCTCCTGGAGCGGGAAAAGGTACGCAAGCAAAAATGTTGACTGAGGAATATAACATTCCTCATTTATCAACAGGGGATATGTTGCGTGAGGTGATTGCCAAAGAAACGGAGATTGGTAAAAAAGCTAAAGCTATTATAAGTTCTGGTGCTTTGGTTCCTGATAGTATTGTTAACCAAATCGTATCAGATCGGATTGATGAAGCTGATTGTGTAAACGGTTTTGTTTTGGATGGATATCCGCGAACTGTGGGGCAGGCGGAAGCGTTGCAACAGATACTGGATTCAAAAAATACGCGGCTTAATGCTGTTATTGAGTTGTGTGTTGATGAAGACGTGTTGATTGAACGTATGAAGAAGCGTGTTGAGGAAACAATAGCGGCTGGTGGACAGGTTCGTTTAGATGACAATCCTGTTGCTTTTGCAAAAAGATTAGTGGAATATCGTGAAAAAACAGCTCCCTTATCAAAGTTTTATTCAGAGAGGGGAATGTTGAAAGTTGTTGATGGAATGATTGGTGTTGCTGAAGTGACACGTATGATTAGAAGTTTTCTTTCATGAGATTTTTTTTAGAAATAAATGAAAAGAGTTGACTTTTGAGATGAAATCTATCAGAAGTAAATTTAATTTATTTTAGTGAAATAAGAGGATTCGGAAGAATTTTTTTCTGAGTCTATTTTTTTCTGTAAGGTATATCAGGTATTTTATAACAATTTGTCAAAATAACTAAGGAGAGTAGGCGTGGCTCGTATTGCTGGCGTCAATATCCCGACAAATAAGCGTGTAATTATTGCGCTTCAATATATCCACGGGATTGGACCAAAATTTGCTCAAGAAATTATTGAAAGAGTTGGCATTCCTTTGGGGCGTCGTGTGCATGAGCTTTCAGATGCTGAGGTGCTGCAGATTCGTGAGGCTATAGATCAGGGCTATCAAGTTGAAGGTGATCTTCGTCGTGAGGTTGCTATGAATGTTAAGCGTTTGATGGACCTTGGTTGTTATCGAGGATTGCGTCATCGCCGGTCTTTGCCTGTCCGAGGACAGCGTACACATACGAATGCCCGTACGCGTAAAGGTCCGGCTAAGGCAATTGCTGGTAAGAAGAAATAAGGGCCTTTGTGGAAGGTTTTTATATATTATTTTTTCTTGTTTGATTTGTTTGACAAGGAAAAAAAGGTGGAGCTGCTGATGTTACGGCAGTGATGAGATCGTTGAAAGGGAAATTATGGCCAAGGAAGCCACACGTGTTCGTCGTCGCGAACGTAAGAATATTTCATCGGGTGTTGTGCATATTAATTCAACATTTAATAACACAATGATTACTATTACTGATGCTCAGGGTAATGCAATTGCTTGGTCATCTGCTGGGGCTCAGGGGTTTAAAGGTGCGCGTAAATCGACACCTTTTGCTGCTCAAGTTGCTGCGGAGGATTGTGCAAGAAAAGCGCAAGAGCATGGTATGCGTTCTTTGGAAGTCGAAGTTTGTGGGCCTGGATCAGGGCGTGAATCTGCTCTACGTGCATTGCAATCTGTTGGTTTTGTCATTACTTCTATTCGCGATGTAACACCAATTCCTCATAATGGATGTCGTCCACGGAAAAGGCGGCGTGTTTAATTGGGTGTTGTTTTTTGTTGTCGGAGATTTCTCTGATGTTCACATTGGTCGTTACGATTGAATGGTAACGGAACTAAAGAACGGGAATAAAAATATGATCCAGAAAAACTGGCAGGAACTTATTAAACCCAATAAGGTTGAATCATGTGCACATGATAATCCAAATATTATAAGTGTGATTGCTGAGCCTCTTGAGCGTGGTTTTGGTTTAACCTTAGGAAATGCGCTTCGTCGCGTGTTGTTATCTTCGCTTCGTGGTGCTGCTATTACTGCTGTGCAGATTGACGGTGTCTTGCATGAATTTTCATCGATTCCAGGTGTGCGTGAGGATGTTACGGATATTATTCTGAATATAAAAGAAATTGCGCTTCGTATGGAAGAAGAAGGGCCTAAACGTGTCGTCGTTTATAAAGAGGGGCCTGGTGTTGTGAAAGCGGGAGATATCAGTACAGTCGGGGATATGGAAATTCTAAATCCAGATCATGTTATTTGTACTCTTGATGAAGATGCTGAGATTCGTATGGAATTTATTGTCAACACAGGAAAGGGTTATGTTCCATCTGATCGTAATTGTGTTGATGATGCACGTATAGGGCTTATTCCAATTGATAGTCTTTATTCACCAATTCGTAAAGTTTCTTATAAAGTGGAAAATACGCGTGAAGGTCAAGTTTTGGATTATGATAAATTGACCTTAACGATTGAAACGAATGGTGCTGTTAATGGAGAGGATGCTGTTGCTTTTGCAGCACGCATTCTTCAGGATCAATTATCGTTATTTATTAACTTTGAAGAGCCACAGAAGGAGCCTATTGAAGAGGTTGATTCTGAGCTTTCTTTTAATCCTGCACTTCTCAAAAAAGTGGATGAATTAGAACTTTCAGTTCGTTCGGCAAATTGTCTTAAGAATGATAATATTGTCTATATTGGTGATCTGATTCAAAAAACAGAATCTGAAATGCTTCGGACACCGAATTTTGGTCGCAAATCGTTGAATGAGATTAAAGAAGTTTTGGCGTGTATGGGTTTACATCTTGGAATGGAAATTCCTGCGTGGCCGCCTGAGAACATTGATGATCTTGCAAAACGTTATGAAGATCAATATTAAAATTAGAATTTAAGGAGAGGGCTTATGCGCCATAGTAAGTCAGGACGCAAGTTGAATCGTACTGCCAGTCACCGTAAAGCGATGTTTGCAAATATGGCAACTTCGTTGATCGAGCATGAGCAGATTGTGACAACGCTTCCAAAAGCTAAAGAAATTCGTCCTATTGTTGAAAAACTCGTTACTCTTGGTAAGCGTGGTGGTTTGCATGCGCGTCGGCAAGCAATTGCAGCACTTCGTGATGCGGGAAAGGTTGCAAAATTATTTGATACGCTTGCGCCACGTTATGCATCACGCAACGGTGGGTATTTGCGTATTATGAAAGCGGGGTTTCGTACCGGTGATAATGCACCCATGGCTGTTATAGAGTTTGTTGATCGTGATGTTGAAGCGAAGGGTGCTGGGGATCGTGCTCGCATGGAGGCTTCTGAGAATGAAAAGGGAACATCTTCGTAGAGTTTTTTTATTCTGTTGGATTTTTAAAGGCCGCCTTGTTTTGGGCGGTTTTTTTGTGAGTATTTTTAAGTTTATTTTAGTTGAGAAATAGGTGCAGAGAGAAAATTATAGAGTATTGAATTATCTTATTTTTATAATATTTATTGTTCAAATAGGTTGTTTTTATTCTCTATTATGAAATATTAATAGAGATCCTTAATTTGCGGGGATGCGTTTTTTTATTCTATTAATCTTCAACAGAATGTGCTGATTTTATAAGGAGTGGATTATGAGGTATTCTTTTTGGGTGCGGATTTTTTTTGCAATTATGATGCAGATATCATTTGATCATGTATATGCTCATGTTCCTCAAACACAAACAGAAATCACTCTTTCATTTTCTCCTTTAGTTAAAAAGACAGTTCCATCTGTTGTAAATATTTATGCAGCTCGACAAATTAGAGCACGATCACCTTTTGAAGGCGATCCATTTTTTGAGCAATTTTTTGGTCGTTTTCAAAATAAATTTCCTGTTCGTAAGCAATCGTCATTAGGATCAGGGGTGATTGTTGATGCACGTGGTTTGATTGTTACAAATTACCACGTCATTAAAGATGCAAGCGAAATTAAAGTGGCTTTTTCTGATGGGCGGGAGTTTGAGAGTAAGGTTGTGCTCAAAGATGAAGCGACTGATATTGCAATTCTTGAAGTTGAGGAAAAAGATGCTCAATTTCCTGTTCTTTCTTTGGGAAATTCTGATGCTGTTGAAGTTGGTGATCTTGTTCTGGCTATTGGTAATCCTTTTGGTGTTGGTCAAACAGTTACAAGTGGTATTGTTTCAGCGCAAGCGCGTACACGTGTTGGGATTTCTGATTTTGACTTTTTTATTCAAACAGACGCAGCCATTAATCCAGGGAATTCTGGTGGCGCTTTAATTGATATGAAAGGTCAGTTAATCGGAATTAATACGGCTATTTATTCGCGTTCCGGTGGTTCGGTAGGGATTGGTTTTGCTATTCCAGTTAATCTTGTAAAAGTAATGCTTAATACTGTTAAACGCGGTGGAAAATATTTTGTGCCGCCTTATATTGGGGCTTCTTTTCAAAATGTTACACCTGATATTGCTGGTGGTTTAGGTTTAGAACGTCCCTATGGTGCTCTGATTATTGAAGTTATCAAAGATAGTCCTGCTGAAAAAGCTGGATTGAAAGTAGGTGATGTTATTTTGAGTGTGCAGGGGGTACGCGTTGACAGTCCAGATAGTCTTGGTTATCGTTTTATGACAGCTGACGTTGAGCATAGTCTTGCCTTGGAATATTTACGAAGTGGAAAAACTTTAAAAACACAAATAACAGTTTCATCAATATCAGAAACTGCATTTTTAAAATCTGAAAAAATTACGGGTGACAGTCCTCTTGCTGGTGCTGAGGTGTTAGATTTAACACCGCAAAATAGTCGACGTTTTCATCTTCCTATATCTGCAAAAGGGGTTGTGATTACCAATCTTGAGGAAATGAGCAATGCAGCTGGAATTTTTCAGTCAGGAGATATTCTACGTGTTGTAAATGGCCATAAAATTCAAACAGTTCATCAGTTGAAAAAGGTTCTTATGCAAGGTCGCTCAAATATGTGGCAATTGGAATATGAACGTGATGGTATGTATATTCGCCAATTTATTCGTTGAGGTTTTTTTTGAAGAAAGATTTTTTTACTTCGTCGTTTGATTTTCAAGTTAATAAAAATCAGCCACTTGCAGAAAGAATGCGCCCTTGTTCTCTCAATGATGTTGTGGGACAAAAGCATTTGATTGGAGAGGATGGTTTGCTTTCACGTATGGCGGCAACTGGCTCAATTGGATCGATGATTTTTTGGGGACCTCCAGGGACGGGAAAAACGACCGTTGCACGTTTGTTAGCCCTTGAAACAAATTTCGCGTTTGAACAGGTTTCTGCTATTTTTACAGGAGTTTCTGAACTTAAAAAGATTTTTGAAGTTGCGCAGAGGCGTTTTATATCTGGGGATAAAACACTTCTCTTTGTTGATGAAATTCATCGGTTTAATCGTGCTCAGCAGGATAGTTTTCTTTCTGTGATGGAAGAGGGTACTGTGGTACTTATAGGTGCAACAACCGAAAATCCTTCTTTTGAACTGAATGCTGCCCTTCTTTCGCGTGCACGTGTTTTAACATTTCTTTCTCATGATCATGAAAGTTTGGACATGCTTTTGAAGCGTGCTGAAGAAGTGGAGGGAAAAATTCTTCCCTTGGATAATGATGCCAGAGACGTTTTGATAGAGATGTCTGATGGTGATGCGCGGGTAGCGTTAACATTGGCAGAGGAAGTTTGGTCTATTGCTCCATTGGGAGAGATTCTTGATGTTGTTGCTTTGCAAAAAGTTATTCAGCGTCGTGCGCCCATTTATGATAAAGGACGAGATGGGCATTATAATCTCATTTCAGCGTTGCATAAATCCGTTCGTGGATCTGATCCTGATGCTGCGCTTTATTATTTGGCACGTATGTTGGATGCTGGTGAAGATCCTCTCTATATTGGGCGAAGATTGGTTCGTATGGCTGTTGAAGATATTGGTTTGGCGGATCCTCAAGCTCTTGTCATTTGTAATGCAGCAAAAGATGCCTATGATTATTTAGGATCACCAGAAGGAGAGTTGGCTTTGGCGCAAGCATGTCTTTATGTTGCAACTGCGCCAAAGTCAAATGCAGCATATCTCGCGTATAAAGCAGCACTGCGTTGTGCGCGCAAAAATGGCTCTTTATCACCTCCTAAGCATATTCTTAATGCTCCTACGAAATTTATGAAGGAAGAAGGGTATGGAAGTGGTTATTGTTATGACCATGATGAACCAGACGCTTTTTCAGGACAAGAATATTTTCCCGAAAAACTTGGGCGTCAGAGTTATTATAAACCAGTTGAGCGTGGTTTTGAGCGTGAAATTGTGAAACGTCTTGAGTGGTGGCAACAGTTGCGCAAAAAACGTAAAGATCAAAATAAAATTTGAGTTGAAATACGTTTTTTATTGATCTCTTATGTTATTGTATGAGAAATTTAGCTTATATTTTAAACATTTATTGCATTGCTTGTAGAGATTTTTTTTGATATCTTCGAAAGTACATAGTTTTTCAAATTTAAATATATCATTCAACTTTTAAGCTGCTTTATTTTTTTTGGTTTTATTAAATAATATATTGACTTATAATAATAGACTGTTTCGTAAGTTGAATGAAAGTTTCAAATACCGTAAATTTCTCTCATCCCAAGTCTGTTATTTGTTGAATCAATCAAATCATTTACTTGCATGTTACAAGCAGGATTACCGTGTGATAAAAACTGTACAAGAAAGGACTAAAAATCCTTCTTATGAATTGTCTCAAGTGCCGAGAACTGTTGCAACATTGGGGGATGATAAATAGTGTGATGGGTGCCGGCTTTCTCCTTCCATAGAGTAAAGATGGTGGCGCCTAAAGGGTTTTGTAGTATACCACATTCATAGGTGTTGTCACAAAACGAGCTTAGAAGTTTTGAGAGATGTTTCTTAAATCAAGTGTATGAATATGCAACACAATGGCGTTTTGTTCTTCGATGCAATAGGGTATGAGGTTGATTGATGATGCGTTTTTTTGTGATCAATAGCAGGAGAATTCTTAGTCTCTCAAGTATTTAATCAAAGGGATAAGCAGAAGGGCTGTAGAACATTGTGTTTAAAATTAAATTGTTCCTTTTCTAGAGAGATATAAATATGTTAACTATGCTCCCATAGAGATATTACTTTATTAGAGTTTATTATGTGTCATAAGATAAGCAATGCCAATTCTTTATTGTGATGGTCATGAATGTTTATGGGCATAATGTGGAGATAGGAATGGAAATAGTCTGTGAAAATCTAAACTCAAGCCTTTAGTTAAATTAAAAGTACAGTGTACACTAAATTTTTAGGTTATTATGAATTCGGTCAAGGATATAATCGTGGATAAAACAAAAGCTCTCGATGCTGCTCTCTCACAAATTGAACGTTCTTTTGGTAAAGGCTCGATTATGCGTCTTGGGCAAAAAGAGCAGGTTGTTGAAATTGAAACAATTCCAACAGGGTCGTTATCCTTGGATATTGCTTTAGGGATTGGTGGATTACCGAAGGGGCGTATTGTTGAGATTTATGGACCAGAAAGTTCTGGGAAAACAACATTGGCTCTCCATGCTATTGCTGAGGCACAGAAAGGTGGTGGGATTTGTGCTTTTATTGATGCAGAGCATGCGCTTGATCCTATTTATGCGCGTAAGCTTGGTGTTGATTTAGAAAACTTGTTCATTTCTCAGCCAGATACCGGTGAACAGGCATTGGAAATTACAGAAACGTTGGTTCGTTCTGGTGCAGTTGATGTGCTTGTTGTGGATTCTGTCGCAGCTTTAACTCCGCGAGCAGAAATTGACGGTGAAATGGGTGATGCTTTGCCCGGATTGCAAGCTCGGTTAATGAGTAAAGCGTTACGAAAATTAACCGCAGCAATTTTTCGCTCTAACTGTATGGTTGTTTTTATTAATCAAATTCGCATGAAAATTGGTGTGATGTTTGGTTCTCCTGAAACGACAACGGGTGGAAACGCTTTAAAGTTTTATGCTTCTGTTCGTTTAGATATTCGTCGCATTGGATCCATTAAAGATAGGGATTCAATCGTTGGTAATCAGACGCGCGTTAAAGTGGTGAAAAATAAATTGGCACCTCCATTTAAGCAGGTTGAGTTTGATATTATTTATGGTGAAGGTATTTCCAAAGTAGGTGAATTGATTGATTTGGGTGTCAAGGTTGGTGTTGTGGAAAAATCTGGTGCATGGTTTTCTTATAATTCTCAGCGTTTAGGACAGGGGCGTGAGAATGCAAAGCAGTTTTTACGTGAACATGTGGAAATAGCTACAGAGATTGAAGCAGCTTTGCGCCAAAATGCTGGTTTGATTGCGATTGAACTGTTAGAAAATGCAGGGTCAGAAAATATAGAAAGTGATGAAGCCATTTGATGGAGTGTTTTTTTCGTCTATAATTTTTTCCCTTTCAGATTTTTCTGTTTTTTTGTTTGAGTTTTTAAATACGCAGTCATTTTTTTCTCAATTTTTTAAAACAAATATTCCATTTTTGATTAAATTGACTCCATGCGTGGCGAAGAGAATTTAATGAGGGGGATTTTTCTTTTATGGTTTTGTGCTGTATTGAGCAGGTGTCAACATGAATAGTGTTAATAATATTCGGTCAATATTTTTGGATTATTTTCATCGTAATGGGCATAAAGTTCTTTCTTCTAGTCCGCTTGTTCCGCGGAATGATCCTACACTTATGTTTACAAATGCAGGAATGGTGCAGTTTAAAAATGTTTTTACTGGACTTGAACAACCTTCTTATACGCAGGCAACAACGGCACAAAAATGTGTTCGTGCGGGTGGAAAGCATAATGATCTTGATAATGTTGGATATACGGCGCGCCATCATACATTTTTTGAAATGCTGGGTAATTTTTCTTTCGGTGATTATTTCAAAGAAGAAGCCATTTTTTTATCATGGAATCTTTTAACAAAGGAATTTTGCCTGCCAAAAGATAAATTGTTGGTGACAGTTTATCAGAGTGATGATGTTGCTGCTGAACTGTGGCGTAAAATTTCAGGTCTTCCAGATGAAAAAATTGTCCGTATTGCGACAGCTGATAATTTTTGGTCGATGGGAGAAACAGGCCCTTGTGGGCCTTGTTCGGAGATTTTTTATGATCATGGTGATGAAATCTGGGGCGGTCCTCCTGGAAGTATGGAAGAAGATGGTGATCGCTTTATTGAGATTTGGAATCTTGTTTTTATGCAGTATGAGCAAGTTTCCAAGGAAAAACGTGTTAACTTACCTCACCCTTCTATTGATACAGGCATGGGATTAGAGCGTATTGCTGCTGTTTTACAGGGCGTTCATGATAATTATGACATTGATCTTTTTCGTGCATTAATTGCTGCATCAGAAGAAATTACAGGGATTGAGGCAAAGGGTGATTTTATTGCCAGCCATCGTGTCATTGCTGATCATCTTCGCTCATCGGCATTTTTGATTGCTGATGGTGTGCTTCCTTCTAATGAAGGAAGAGGATATGTTTTACGTCGTATTATGCGTCGTGCTATGCGTCATGCGCATCTTCTTGGTGCTAAAGAGCCCTTAATGTGGCGACTTTTGCCTGCTTTAAATCGCGAAATGGGACAAGCTTATCCTGAGTTGGTGCGTGCTGAATCTTTGATTTCAGAAACTTTAAGGTTAGAAGAAATACGTTTTCGTAAAACGCTTGAACGAGGACTTGGTTTGTTGAACGAAGCAAGTACCGATCTTAAAGAAGGAGACTATTTGAATGGTGAAGTTGCTTTCAAACTTTATGATACCTATGGTTTTCCGCTTGATTTGACGCAAGATGTTCTTCGTCGTCGCGGAATATCTGTTGACGTTGGTGCTTTTGATAAAGCGATGGAACGCCAAAAAGAGGAAGCACGTGCCAATTGGTCTGGTTCTGGAGAAGCTGTAACAGAGAAAATCTGGTTTTCTGTTCGTGATCAAGTGGGGGCCACAGAGTTTTTAGGTTATGAAACTGAGACAGCGAAAGGTATTCTTACAGCTCTTGTATGTGATGGTAAAATTGTTGATCATATTTCTTCAGATCAGAAAGCTATGCTTGTTGTTAATCAGACACCTTTTTATGGTGAATCTGGTGGGCAAATTGGTGATACCGGTATCATTTCTGGTGAAAATTTTATTTTTAAGGTGCATGATACCCAAAGAAAGGGTGATGGTGTTTTTATCCATATTGGGGAGATGAAATCTGGTCAGGCATCGAGGTCTGATTGTGTAGAATTAACGGTTGATATTGTTCGTCGTAAGAAAATTCGCGCGAATCACTCTGCTACTCATTTGTTACACGAAGCTTTACGCCAAACATTGGGGGACCATGTTACACAAAAGGGCTCTCTTGTATCGCCAGATCGGTTGCGTTTTGATTTTTCACATCCAAAATCCGTTTCACCAGAAGAGTTGAAAAAAATAGAAGATTTAGCCAATGAGATTATTTTGCAAAATAGTAAAGTAATAACGCGCCTCATGGCTGTAGATGATGCAATTTCTGAAGGTGCCATGGCATTGTTTGGTGAAAAATATGGTGATGAAGTTCGCGTTGTTTCTATGGGGGAGCCATTTGAAAAGGGAGGATTTAAAAAGCGTTGGTCAATTGAGCTTTGTGGTGGCACACATGTGGAGCGAACAGGTGATATCGGTTTGATTCATATTGTTTCTGAAAGTTCTGTTTCAGCTGGAGTGCGGCGTATTGAAGCTTTAACAGGCAAAGAAGCACGTCTTTATCTTAGCCGCCAAGATGAACGTATTCATGAAATTGCTGATCTTTTAAAAACTTCTTCTGCTGGTGTGGAAGAACGGGCGCGAATTTTGCTTGATGATCGTCGTAAACTTGAAAAAGAATTGAATGATGTACGCAAGAAAATGATGTTGAGTGGTGGAATAACAGAAAGGAGCCAAGGTGATATTATCATCATCAATGGGTTTTCTTTTACCGGACGCGTTGTTAAAAATATTTTACCACGGGATCTTAAGGCGCTCGTCGATTCTGAGAAAAAACAAATCGGATCTGGAGTGGTTGCGTTTATTAGTGTCTCGGAGGATGGAAAAGGGAGTGCTGTTGTCGGCGTTACGGATGATTTAACGGATAAGTTAAATGCTGTAGATCTCGTTCGTATTCTTTCAGAGATGCTTGGTGGTAAAGGTGGAGGTGGCCGTCCTGATATGGCGCAGGCTGGTGGTCCTGAGGGGAACAAAGCTGATGAGGCATTTGCGGCACTAAAAGATTTTCTTGAAAAAAATTAAAGAATGAAATCATTCTGCATAGGTATTTTTTACATTGTTATATTGGGTTGGCATCTATGTATCATGAATATCTGTCTGGTGTATTTCTCAAATGCAGATACAGCGTAATTGGGGAAAAATACAATTGTAAAGATAAAAACAGTGTTTGTTTTTATAATGTCCAAGCGTTTCAGGAGTCACCTTTTTAAGATAAGATAGATTATTCAGCACTTCATGCTTTGCTGTGTATTCTTTTACTAGGAAGACTAGTTATTATGTTGCTCTTATAGATTTTTTAAAGAAACATCTCTTTTTATGAAAGGGAAAATCAAGATTTATTGCATACGATTCTCCTTATAAAGTTATAAGCTGTCATTATTCGATTAGTTATTCAAATGAATAAAATCTCTTTCCTTGAAAAGGCTTATAAAAGAGTTGTTATATCTTAGAGCTATTGTTTTCATTTTGCTTGTTATGTACACAGTTTTTTGGTTTATTATTAAAAGGTTTTGAAAAGAATATTCTCCTATCTTTATAAATCTTTATTTAAAGTTATAAAGTAATGAATTATCAATATAAATCAAAGGAATATCACATAAATCTAAAGATTTAGATTAATATTTAATTTATTTATGATAAAATTGCTTTAATACATTGAGTTATAATGATAATTTATCGTTTTATCTTTTGAATAAGAGCTACGAATATTCGTAGGATTTTATTATTTCAAATTCTGGGTATGTTAAATTAATCAAAACCACTCACGAATGTCGTTGTGAAATGGGCTTAAGAGCATTGAGAAATGTTTCTTAAAAAAAGTCATATGAATGTGCAAAACAATGATGTTCTGTTCTTTATGAGAGGACTATAAAGAACGTGATAAACAAAAGTGCAAAGCAATACATAATATTCATTATTTAAAAGATATTTCTTTAGTTCGTTTTGAAATTCGTAAAGCTGAGTAAAAAGAAGACGGTAAAACTGGAAATTGTTTTTACCTTTACATTTTCCCTAAATGAGAATGTATACTCGTCAATATGCACAGATATAGGAAAATATTTTTGTTCTAATCTAGTAAAATTGCAATAGCAGAGAAAATACTAAACTGTTTTAATATTTTTCTTAAATACCTAAAATGAATTGTGGCATTTTTAGAAATCTTTTTACTTGTATCATATATAAGAACTCTTGTTATCTTGAGGAGGATTTTTTTGCTTGAAAAAGAGTATCAATTTTATGATGCTATGGCTTCATGTAAGGGGATAACATTTTCTCCTTCTCTTTCTGGTGGTTTGATTGTTAAACCACTTGCCTTTAAAAAATTAGAGAAACGTCCCCCTTTATCGATCAATTCTTGAAAGTTTCCTTTTTCCATTAAGTGACCATGATCCAGAAAGAGTATCACATCAGCATTGCGTACTGTTGAGAGGCGATGTGCTATAATAAAAGTAGTGCGGTTATGGCTTATGCAATCGAGAGCATCTTTGACACGTGCTTCTGTTTCAACATCAAGAGCGCTTGTTGCTTCATCTAGAATGAGAATAGGGGAATTTTTTAAAACAGCGCGTGCAATTGCTAGTCGCTGTTTTTCTCCACCGGATAATTGAGATCCTCGTTCGCCCACCATTGTGTTATAACAATCAGCTTTTTTTAGAATAAAATCGTGAGCTTCTGCTATTTTTGCTGCTTCATAAAGTTCTTCATTTGTTGCGCTCGCTTTTCCTATTGAAATATTGTCATGAATAGTACGGTTGAAAAGACCCGAGTCTTGAAATACTGTTGCTAGAGATTTGCGTAAAGATTCGCGATTGATTGAGCATATATTTATTCCATCAATGGAGATATGCCCAAGGGTAGGGTCGTATACGCGCTGCAACAGATTGATCAATGTTGTTTTTCCAGCCCCTGTTGGCCCTACAATTGCAACAGTTTGTCCTGCTTTAACCTCAAAGGAAATATCAAAAACACCTTGAGAAGAATTGGGGAATTTATAGGTCACGTGATGAAATTGTATGGCGCCTTTAACATTTTTGAGGGAAGGAAGATTTTGCGGTTCGTTGATATGAAAGGTTGAGTCTTCCATTTCAAAAAATTCTTGCAGTTTTGCTTGTGAGGATATTGCACAATTAATAAAATTGCTCATTTGGTCTAGGCGGCTAATCATGAGTTGTGCAAATCCAACAAAAGCAACGACTTCACCTACTCGTAATTGATCTTTTGCAACAAAAAAAGCTCCAAGGAGGAGAACACAAACGATTGAAATTGTTGAAGCCATTCGATTTAAGCCACTGGCGAGCGCCCACCAATTGAGAACAGGATTTTGTGCTTTAAGCAGAGCATTTGTATGTTGATGCAGTATAGAAGCTTCTTCTTTTATTCGGTTATAACTTTGTACAATGGAAACATTAGAGATTGAATCACTGACATGTTTAAAAAGGTTGTGGTGGTAGCATTCCACAGCGGCTTGTCCGTCTTTTGTTTTTTGCATCACTAAACGTGCAATTAATACGTAGGTGATGGCAAGCACAACCAAGACTATTGAAAGACGCCAATTCATATTAAACGCTATGGGGATGAGAACCAATAAGGCGACAAGCGTTGAGAGGTGTTGGCGCATAAAATCAAGCCATATGGTTGACATGGAATCTATTGCGCGCAAAAGTGTATG
The DNA here is from genome assembly GCF_042195105.1 of Bartonella sp. CL436QHHD. Taxonomy (NCBI): domain Bacteria; kingdom Pseudomonadati; phylum Pseudomonadota; class Alphaproteobacteria; order Hyphomicrobiales; family Bartonellaceae; genus Bartonella; species Bartonella sp. CL436QHHD. Next base: position 25,297 of record NZ_JBHINR010000023.1, read on the forward strand.
GAGTGCGTTGGAAGTTCCACGTTGTTGATGCCAAATTAAAGGCATGGCAATGATACGTTCGAAAGATTCCGTTAAAACCGTTAAGCGGCGTCTATGGGCTAAGCGGTCAGCACCGCGAGCAACAAGGACATAAGCAATAATATGTGAAAGTCCAAAACAAACCCAAATGGTAAGAGTAGGAATGATAGCTGATTTTTCTGAAATAGAATCAATAACACGTCCGAATAAAATAGGTTCTGCAATAGTGATAATAGCTAACATAACATTAGCGGTACAGATTAAAAGGGATGCTTTTTTTTCTCTATTTAGGTAAGTGAGAACACGTGCATAGGTTTTGAATAAGGACACGGTTAATTATCTCCATTCGCTATTAAGCGTAAAGGCTGTTGATTTTTACAACGCTTAGTTTTTAGCTAATAAAATTTGGATGTTAAGAAAAGGCAATTTTGGATACTAACTGTAATATGGTGTGATAAAACCAACTAAAATATGAATTTTTGTGTTTATAAAGGCGCAAAAATAGATCAATAAAATTATCAGGTAAGGGAATTTTCATGGCAGGCATAGAAATAAAAAAAGTTGAGGCAGATGAAAATGGAATGCGCTTAGATCGCTGGTTTAAAGTGCATTATCCAGGACTTGGTTTTGGAGCTTTGCAAAAATTGTTGCGTTCTGGTCAGATACGGGTTGATGGTGGACGTGTTAAAGCCGATACGCGTCTTTGTATAGGACAGGCTGTTCGTATTCCACCTCTCCCTATTAATGACAAGGAAAATCTTTCAATAACGGATAAAACACTTCGTGGGCAGGATGATGGGACCGTTTTGAAAAAAATGCTGCTTTATGAAGATCCAAAGGTATTTGTTTTTAATAAACCAGCTGGATTGGCTGTACAAGGAGGCTCTGGTTTAACACGTCATATGGATAGTATGCTTGAGGTATGGCGCAATAAAAAAGGTGAAAAGCCGCGTTTGGTTCATCGTCTTGATCGTGAGACGTCGGGTGTGCTTATTGTTGCGCGATCAAGGGGAGCTGCTCAGTCCTTAACTGCTGCTTTTAGAGCGCGAGAAACAAAAAAGACTTATTGGGCGTTGGTTCGGGGCGTGCCTAAAAAAAAGCAGGACAAAATTTCAACGTGGATGGTTAAGGAAATGACTGCACAAGGTGACAAAATGCGTGTTTGTGAACATGGGGAGCCAGATTCACATCATGCGGTTTCCTACTATCGCGTTTTAGATACACGAGGGCGGGCTCTTTCGTGGCTTGAAATGGAACCCTATACAGGGAGAACACATCAGCTTCGTGTGCATGCTGCCCATATGGATCATCCTATCATTGGCGATACAAAGTATTTTTTTTCTGATAGTAATTGGACATTACCAGGAGGAATTCAAAATCGTCTTCATCTTCATGCACGTCGTATTCGTATTCCTCATCCTTCAGGAGGAATATTGGACATTGTTGCACCTTTACCACCTCATATGGTTCAAAGTTTTAATCTTTTGTCTTTTAATGAGAGTGATGCTGAAACAGAGTAAAGAAACTTCATTTGTTTTTTTTGATTGATATAAAATTTTGTCTATAAATTTGATAAGATGAATAGGGCATCATTTGAAGGAAGTTTTTGATAAGTCAATCGCTATGAGAAAATTATGTTTTTGAGTGATGAAATTTTCGAATATCATGGCTTTCTTTCTACAGCTCTTTATCCATATTGATTGTATTGTTATTTTTTGGATATGGTGTATCATTTAATAATCTGAGTTTATGAAGCTGCTTCTTTGAATTATCTATAGAGGTCATATATTGGGAAGGCGTGTCTATTGAGCGAGATGAGTTAGATAAAATCTGAAAGATATTTACTAAAATAGAGAAAGCGATTTTAGTTTTTTTATGGGGAATAATGGAGGCATTTTATAGTAATGCTGAGGAAAAGTAGACTCTCAAAAAAATCCTGTTGTCAAGGAAGTTTGTTCTGTTATAAATGTGGTTTGATATGCTTATAGTATAGATTTATGCTTTGTATCTTTACTTACACAATGAAGCCTTCTTAGCAAAGTTCTCCTTTCAATGAGCAATTATTTTTCTACTTACTTAGTTTATCCAAAAGACTATCTTTCATAAAAGAAGAAATAATTTTTCAGTATCTTAATGCTTCATTGAAGTGAACTCATCACATTGAAAAAATATCTAGACAAAAAATTGGAGATAAAACGTCAGACGCGTTTTATTGCTCTAGGGAGGGCTTGAACACTTTTGTTTTTTCTAGTGAACAAAACAGATATTTATTATGGGAACATTCAAAAGGGGGATAAATTGAAATTAGGAGTGACTGATGGGATCATTATTGATTGACGTTAATAACGTCTCAAAAATATATCGCAACATTGACAGAGGAATTGGTTTTAAAAACAAGGTGTTTTCTCTCTTCAAGCCGGTTTATACAAATCATCATGTGTTAAAAGATATGAGTTTCACCCTCTTTTCAGGGCAATCGTTAGCAATTCTTGGCCCTAACGGAGCGGGTAAATCGACACTGATTAAAATACTTTCTGGTATACAATACGCTGATGAGGGATGTGTTAAAGTCCTTGGTGTTGATCCTTATAAAGCGAAGAAAAATCTGTTCAAGTCTTTGGGTGTGGTCTTTGGTCACAAGAATTGTTTATGGTGGGATTTGCCCTTACGCTACAGTCTGGATATGGTTCAACCATTATATGGTCTTGAATGCGCCTCTTTTACCCGTGATCTTAAAGAGATCGCTGAGTTGCTGGGTCTTGAGCATATTATGGATAAGCCAGTGCGGATGCTTAGTCTGGGTGAGAGAGTGAAAAGTGAATTGGCATTTAATCTCTCCTTTAGACCTAAACTGTTGTTTCTCGATGAGCCAAGTATTGGTCTTGATATTACATCTAAGCATGAAATCAGGGAGCTTCTTAAAAAACTGAAAAAGGAGCGTGGCACTGGGTATATCATTACAAGTCATGATATGGGAGATATTGATGGATACGTCGATGATATTATTCTTTTGCATAAAGGAAAGAAACAGTTTCATGGTAATCTTCATGCGCTTAAAAATGTCATTCCTTCTTTGGTGAGAATGACACTTTTTTGTGAACACATGGCTGCACCTTCAGCTGTTGTAGAAAAAATTGATGAGATTGCGTTGAAATTATCTACTCCTTTAAAAGATAAGCACTTTAACGCTGAAGAATGCTCGCTGGAGGTTTCGCTGCCCCGTGAGGATTTTGCGCGTTTTGTACGCGAAATTACAACCGAATTGAACTGTACGTTCTCTGTATCCACTCCCTCGCTTGAAGAGATGCTCCGTGTTAAATTTAAAGAATTTATCTAACCACTGCTTTGGTATGTTTCTTTTTGCCAAGAATGGATTACTCACTGTTCTAAGTGATAGAGCAATGTTTTTTACCGATATTATCATTGGGACACTTTCGCCATTTGTTATTCAACTTCTATTATGGAATGCACTTTTCTCTGATACGGGCAACACCATCAATGGCTTTAGCTTTTATGATATGATGTATTATTATGCTTTTGCTTTAGTCCTAGGTCGCTTAAATAATGGTTATAATGTGATTAAGTTTTTCTCTCATCATGTTAAAGAAGGTCAATTAGAAGTATATCTTACAAAGCCCTTTAGTTATATGACACAAATGCTTTTTACTTTTTTAGGGGAGAGTGTATTATATAGCATCCCGTTATTGGCTCTTTTTGTTGTTAAGCTTGTTTTATCCTATGAAAATATTCTGGGATTGGTCATCGCTTTTCTGTTCTTTTTTCTGGTTGTTATTCTATCACAATTGCTTTGTTTTTTACTCTCTTTTGGAATTGCCTTATTAAGCTTTTGGGTGATTGAGTACAATATATTACTCTCTTTCAGTATTCTCAGTTCAACGCTTCTTGGGGGTGTTCTTTTACCACCATCTTTTTGGCCGGTGTGGCTTATTCCGCTTATGCAATTTAATCCTTATCGTTTCATGATATCAGCTCCTGCCGAGTTTTTCGCGACGCAAAATTTAGCGTTGTTTCAGCAGTTTATTTTCGGAAGTTTTACTTATATTTTGTGTTTTTTATTCTTAATTTATATTGCTTGGAATAAAGGGATGAAAGCATATAATGGAGCGGGTGGTTGAGATGAAAATAATCCTTCATTTTATCAGTTTGAATATCCGCCGACAGATTGTTTATGGTAAGAATTTGGCTGGGGAGTTTATTCTTTCTCTATGCTATTATTTTATTCAATTCATATTTATTAATAGAATATCTTCTTTTTCAGGAAAGATCGGTAACTATAGCAGAGATGAAATCCATTTTATCTTTGTTGTCTTTGTTTTACTTGGAATATTTTTGAATATTTTTACTAATTCTATTGAAACGTTTTTTGAAAAAGTAGCGGATGGTAAAATTGAACCATACTTGATAAAGCCCGTTTCAATCTGGTTGTTGATGTTGTTTGGTTGGTGTAAACCTCTTAATCTGATCAAGCTCTTTGTTCTTTATGTTAGTGCCTATTTATTTGTATCATTACCGAATATATCCGATCTTAAGCTAAGATGGATCTCTTTTATTGTTGCAATATTTTGTGTTTTTATTGTCAATATTTGTTTTTTCATGATGTTTAATTTTGTAACATTTATTATTAGCCGTAAGATGCCTGTCGAATATTTTCATGAAATGATTTACGAGCTTTCATTTGTGCCAATAGGAATTTATCCTTTAAGCATCGTAAAATGGCTTTTGTTTATGCTTCCCATGGCTTTTTCTGCTTCCTTGCCTGTGTCATTGTTGCTTGGTAAAGGCGAATGGAATATTGGATATCTTCTGTTGAGCGCTTTTCTTTCCATGGTCATGACTTTCATAAGTTATAAGAAAACAATGCGTAAATTTAATGGATTAGGGGGATGAGATGAAAGTCAGCATGATTATAAAAATAAAAAAAATTGAGTGAATAATTCTATTGTACCATAAATTATCGTTATTTATTCTGGCGATATAAGGCATGTAGAATTTTCACATGAGGATTTTTTTATTGTTAGATAAGATTGAACAATAATATAGGCCGCATTCCCACAGTTACTGGCAAGGAGCGTGAAATAGAAATCAGAGGTTTAAACTGTTCGATTTTAGATGGCAGCTTGATGACAAAAGCCAATGGTAAGATGGCATACAATTTAGTATCATTCATAATACGAGCCAGATGTGTTCTTTTTCGGTTATAGTGCTAAAAAATTGTCAAAGTGGGTAATTTTTATATGCGTAGAATGTGGTTATTCGTGCGGATTTTGTTGGTGCATTCAATATATTATTACGTGGATGAGTTTTTTGCTTAAACAATAAGAAAATTGATAGAATAAAGCTTTTAAGTTGCCCGATAGAAAGCTAAGAGTTGTGCTAAACAACATGATAGCAATTATCAAGATAACGATCACATAGAGATTTTCAGCATGCTGAGTAGGAAAAATTCCATCAATAATTGCTTGAAAAATAAAAGGATTCACCAAGTCAAGTAGCTGTAAAACGATAGCAATAAGATTAATTTCAATAACGTAATAAATATATTTCTTTGTTGTGCGAGTAAATCAAGAGAAGGTTCTTAATTTTTCTTATGCAAACTCATTTTAAGTTATGATTTTGTTAAGAGAAAGAAAAATATAATGTGTTATATTTTAATAGTATTTGCGAATATTATTGTTTGTACGGTGTTTTTATTTTATTTTAATTTAAAATTAGGTTTGACAATTGTCTAAAACGCGTAATAATCTAATCTAATTGTATCGATATGATGCGTTTTTCTATAAAAGAAAAAGGAGAGTTCAAGCTCATCAAGTGCTTCAGGTAATTCATGCCGTCCTTCGGGTTATTATTGGGATACAATAAAATCTACAGGACAAACAGGAGTAATGATAGTGGCGCCTGTTGGGACAGTTGGAGGTGCTGTGCTTGGAGGAATCGTAAGTATAGCGGGTGCAGTTGCAATAGAAAATAGATGGTATAGTTCCTGTTAATCGTAGCTGCTGCTGTGCGGAGGGGGCTACACTAAGAGAAGGCAGTAGGCAGCACTATAAATGGTGCTCTAGTAGGGAGTTTTTAGAGTTGTGCATCATTTTTATAATTGTGTACGGTAATTTATAGAATATCTGCAATATATCTCTAAAATCATAATAATTTTGTAGATATGTTAATGAAAAATATGTCTAAGAAATATTGTTAGAATATCTTTTAATGGTATATTATTTATAATTCTATATATTTTATTTCATAAATTTTAAGTGTTATAGATACTTTAAGTACTATTAATATTATTAATAAATTTATTTAAATTATATTATGCTTCTAAAGCGCATATTAAAACTGATATTATAAAAAATCATCAATAATATTCATTTTATTTTTTATAGTATTCTTTATTTAAGTATCTTTCTATAGAGATTATGAGATATGTTATTAATAAAGTTATGTTTTTAAATTTGTCCAAAAAAATAAAGAGAAATCCAGACAGCTTCTTTTTCAATAAACAAAAATAATGCTTTAATTTGATGTTGTAAAATAACTGATAACGATCATATGTTTTTGATTATCAGTGATGAAAATAATGTGATTTTTGATATAGAGATTGAAAAGATTGAGAACTTTTTCGCGTATCACTCATATTTTCTTACCAAATTTTTTGAAAAATTATATAAAGCAAAAAAATAAATTCTGTTAAGTTATTAGCATTTATAATGAGTTTTTTATTTTCACAGTTTTGTGATTGTTTTTGCATTTAACAATGCATTAACAACATGTGTGGTCCATTTTAAAGTTTTGTTTAAAATTACATAAGTAAGTTCTATTTTGATTTGTTATTGCATCGCTCGTATTGATGTATAACAAAAGCGTTTGAGACAATATAAGATCACAAGAATAAATTTTTAATTGGGTATATAAACTACCGATTGCTTACAGATAAAAAAAATCTATGCATATCAAAGTTACGTAAGTTTTTTCTCTTCAAAATGTATATTTGAATTAATTTTTGTGATTGATAGCTTTGCTACGATGAAAATACTTGTGAGTTTATTGGTATTCATTAGATAACTATGAATTTTACATATCGATTCAAAAATATAGAATAATATAATTTTACGATTATTGTGGAGTTCATTTTGATAAACTGAAAAACATAATGCTGAGCATTACAAATATTTGCAAAAATGCTTTTATTAGGTGTTGTTTTGTTTCTTTATAGTTTACATTTTTTATCTTTTTAACCTTGATTAGAGAGAGAATTTGTATTCATTATCTATTTCTCTATTTTATTTTGAATGGGTGGAGCACTATTAATATCAAAAAGTAATGATCGTGGAAGATAATGAGCTTAAACTGAAGTTATTCTGCGATTCTGTAGAAACGAATTGTCGTAAAATCGTTGAAATGTTTAATGGCTTTATGGATTAAAGTTGGCGGTTTCATCAATATTATCTCTTATCTTATCTCGTTTAGCTTTTCTAATCAAAGAGCGAAATTTTTGTTTACGCTAAATTTTTACTCGGTTAGCTATTGCCTCTCAACATACAATAAGAAAAAAATTAGCTTACTGTATGCTACCAATATAAAAAAATCCATTATGTGTAATAAAAAAGACAATTTAGTAATATTTTTTTTTATGTTGTGATTTAAAAATGTTGTGATTAAAAAAATCAATCGTTTTGAAGAAAAAAATACAATTTAAACAATAATATAATCATATTATTGTAATAAAATTTTATCATCTAATCAGTCAGCTTAAAAACAAAAATAGAATAATTGACAAAACAAATTAAATATGGGAAGAATAAAAATATAATACAAAATGATAATTATTTTTGTGTTATATTATCATTCTCTTCTCAGTAGGAAAATATGAATCATCGGTAGATGATGTGATGTTTTCTGTTTAGAGAGTAAGGTTTTATTAAATATTGTAATAGGTTATTATAATGAGAATATTTAAGCATTGTATATCATGTGTTGTTGCAGTCGCTATTTTCTTTTCACAAGTTTTAGGAGCCAATGCCGATTCTTTAAATGGTAGATCTCAAAACGCTGATTTTATTTCTGTAATGAAACAAGAGAATAGAGTTATTAAATCTGTTAAGGAGATTATTAGTCAATTTTCAGAACAAAGCAGAGAAAAAGATGTCCAAAAGGTGGCTGGTTTGATAGGAATGGAGCCAGCGATTTTTGGTTTAATCGCATTTCTTGTATATTTCTTTACTAGAAAGCCACCGGATCCTAGAAAAAGCGCAGGTGAAAAAGCATTCACTGCTTTTACTCGAAGTGCATGGGCTCTTAATTAAAAATGTTGATTTGATGAATTTTAAATTATTCTGTTTTTGAATCTTTTATAATTAATAAACCGTGATTTCTAATCACGGTTTAGCTATTTTTATATTTATTAATATGCCCATTAAGCTTTAAGTTTTTAGGCTGTACTCTTTTTTTAATATTATTACAGAAATACTTTATTGTACATAATATAGTCTTTTTGAGGTTTAAAATTTTTAATCATTTTATCTTGGTTAGAAAGAATGTGTATTTATTTCTATTTCTCTAAGTCGTAGAATTATATTAATGTTAGAAAGTTAGAATCTTGAAAGACAATGAACTTTATTAAAATTATTCCACGTTCTTGTAGAAACGAATGGCTGTGAAATCTTTGAAATGTGTAATGGCCTTATGGCATTAGATTTGGCGCGTTCACCAAAGTTATCCCTTATCTTACTTAATTTAGCTTTTTCAATCAAAGAGCTAAGTTGATACTTACGCTAATTTTTGCTGGGAAAACTATTTCTTCTCAATCTATACTAAGAAAAAATTATTTTAACAGAATATTTCAATAAAATATTTTTTTGTTTTTTGTAAATTTTAAAAATATTTATCTTACTATATTATACAAAAAATAAAAAACATTACGTGTAACTAAAAAACAATATATTGATATTTTTATGTTATAATATCATAATAATATTTATGATAATAAAGATAAAATTATAATAAAAACAATAAAATAATTTTATTTTAATACATTTTTTCCATTAAATTATACATTATTAAAACACGAATAAAATAATTGACAATATTAAAATAAACATGTAACGGATATATTGTAAATGTAATATAATATAAAATTAACAATTAAAATAAAACTGTTAATTAAATTTTGTATTATATTTTTTGTTATTAGAAGATAAATATACTTTATCGATAGATGATGTAATGTTTTCTATTTAGAGGGGGCGGTAAAGAAAATTTATTTTATTAAATATTGTAATAGGTGTTTATGATGAAAATATTCAAGCATTGTATAGTATGTTTTGTTGCAGTAGCTATTTTCTTTTCACAGGTTTTAGGAGCCAATGCTGATTCTTTAAATGATAGATTTCAAAATGCTGGTTTCATTTCTGTAATGACACAGGAAAATAGAGTTATTAAAGCTGTTGATATGATTATTAGCCAGTTTGGAGGACAAGGGGCTGAGAAAAATGTCCAAAAAGTCGCGGGTTTAATGGGGATGGAGGCAGCGATTTTTGGTTTAATCGCATATCTTGTATATTTCTTTACTAGAAAACCGCCGAGTCCTAACAGAGAGACAGGTGGAAGAGCATTCGATGCTTTTGCTTATAGTGCATGGGCTTTGAATTAAAAGATAATTCCTTGATGAACTTTGAATTATTCTGTTGTTGAATATTTTATATTAAATAAACCGTGATGTTTAATCACGGTTTATTTATTTTTTACTTTTAATAATATGGTAAATTTATCCTTTAATATCATTAAGATATTGTTGGGGGATGGCAGTATAGGGGACATTAAATTTAAATAATCAGCTGCTTTTTAAAGTTAATTAAATTTTTTCTCTTCAAAATACGCATTTGAGCTAAGTTTGTATTTGATATTTTTTCTATGATGAAAATGCATATGCTGGAATTGAGATATTCATAAACGGTGCGTATTCACTCAAAAATATAGGGTAATACAATACTTATGGTTATTGTGGATTTTATACTGATGAACTGAATAAGTATAGCGATGCGTCTTACAAATATTTGTAAAAAATGCTTTTATTGGAATCTTTTAATCTCTTTGTGGTTTACAATTCATTTTATCATTTTATCTTAAGCAAAGAGAATGTGGATTCATTTCTATTTCTCTATTTTATTTGAGAAGGGTGGAGTTATACGAATGTCAAAAAAAGTCATGATCGTGGAAGATAATGAGCTTAATATGAAGTTATTCCGTGATCTTGTAGAAGCGAGTGGTTATGAAACTGTTGAAACGCGTAATGGTCTTATGGCATTAGATTTGGCGCGTTCATCAATGCCATCTCTTATCCTTGTGGATATCCAGTTGCCAGAGGTCTCTGGAATAGATGTTATTAAACAATTAAAAGAAGATGAAGAACTTCGATCAATCCCTGTTGTTGCTGTAACAGCTTTTGCTATGAAAGGCGATGAGGAGCGAATTCGTGCCAGTGGATGTGAAGAATATATGTCAAAGCCTATTTCTGTTCCTCATTTTATCACAATGGTAAAACATTTTGTGGACTAAAACTTGTTAAGTGATGATAGAAAAAAATATTGAAAAGCTTATAAAATTGCTAAAGTTTTCGTGCAAATATTTTTCTGCTTTAGCACGTGGATATATTCAAGTTAGTAAAACAGATTTTAAAAATTGAAACTGAAGTTTCGAGATTTTTCGGTTTATTTTCTTGCCTTTTATCTTAAGAGAGGAGGTTGTTTTGCATTTTTGTTTTTTCTAATCGGTATAGATTTGTTTCTACATTCATCTAAAAGTCTGTTTTAGTAGGGGAAAAAGCCTCGGTTTTGTCCGAGGCTTTATGCATTGTACAAAAATTGAAATTAACGCTTTGAGAATTGGAAAGAACGACGTGCTTTTGCTTTACCGTATTTTTTACGTTCAACAACGCGGCTATCACGGGTAAGAAAACCACCTTTTTTCAAGATTGAGCGAAGTTCTGGTTCATAATAGGTTAAAGCTTTGGAAATGCCATGGCGCACTGCACCGGCTTGTCCGGAAAGACCACCGCCTGCAACGGTTGCAATAATATCAAACTGGGTATCCCTATTTGTTGCAACAATTGGTTGACGAAGAATCATTCTAAGAACAGGACGAGCGAAATATTTGTCAAATTCCTTATTGTTGATTGTGATTTTTCCAGAACCTGGTTTAATCCATACGCGTGCAACAGCGTCTTTACGCTTTCCTGTTGCATAAGCACGTCCTTGTGAATCAAGCTTTTGCACGTGGACAGGAACAACATTTTCATGTGTTTCTGTAATACTTGTTACTATGCTAAGCTCAGAAAGAGAATTAATTTCAGCCATAATCAAGCAATCCTTTTGTTTTTGCGGTTTAAAGCACCAACGTCAAGAGATTCAGGCTGTTGTGCTTCATGTGGATGTTGGCTTCCAGCGTAAACACGTAGATTCTTCAATTGACGGCGACCAAGAGGCCCTCGAGGAATCATGCGCTCTACTGCTTTTTCAATAACGCGTTCGGGAAAACGTCCCTCAAGAAGTTGACGTGCTGTACGTTGTTTGATTCCACCAATATAGCCGGTATGCCAATAATATTTTTTATCCGTATATTTTTTGCCAGTGAGAGCTATTTTATCTGCATTAATGACAATAACGTTGTCACCATCATCAACATGTGGAGTAAATGTAGCTTTATGTTTGCCACGTAAGCGGTTAGCAACAAATGTGGCAAGACGACCCAAAACAAGGTTTTCTGCGTCAATAATAACCCATTTTTTCACCACTTCAGTTGGCTTTTGTGAAAAAGTTGCCATAGAAGTATCCTTTATTAGAACCCTTTTAATATAAGGGAATTTTTACTGTTTTGCGTTGAAAATTGTTACCATAGCGAAATATTTAACGCATACTACTTGCTCTGATATAATGTCTTTTGATTGACGTCAAGAGAAAATAAAAACTTTATAAAACAACATGTTACGAGAAAGGTATTATAATACCCCATTAAAAGAAGTTTGTAGACCATTTAAACTTAAAATGAATGTTGCAAAAAACTATTTTATCTTTAACGCATGATTGTATTTTATTGTTCTTCATTATAAAATAAGAAATAATGCAGTGGTCTCGTTATTTTCTCAATGTTGAATCTTCTGCTTGTGGTCAAGCTTGGTTAGATGCCCTTGATGTTCAAGGGATAAATAATGCGCGCGCTATTTCTCAAAAATTTGGCTTTCCAGATCAGTTAGCTCGAGTACTTTCAGCAAGAGATGTGGATGAAGCTGAGGCTGTTGCTTTTATTAATCCAACATTACGTACGCTTATGCCTGATCCAGAAAGTTTTAGGGATATGCAATGCGCTGCAGAGCGTATTGTTAAGGCTCTTCTCAATCAAGAACAGGTTGCTGTTTTTGGTGATTATGATGTTGATGGTGCTTGTTCATCGGCACTCATAGCGCGTTTTTTTCGTTATTTTGGTATTGAAGTCAAAATTTATATTCCTGATCGTATTGTTGAAGGCTATGGTCCGAATGAACAAGCAATGAGGATGCTTGTGCAAGAAGGCGCTCGGTTAATTATCACTGTTGATTGTGGCGCAAACAGTCCTGATGCCGTAAAAGCAGCGAGGCTTGCTGGTGCTGATGTTGTGATTTTAGATCATCATCAAATGTCAGAGATTCATCAAGAAGCCGTTGCTCTTGTCAATCCTAATCGCCCTGATGATTTTTCTAAACAGGGGCATTTATGTGCAGCTGGCGTTGTTTTTGTTACGTTAGCTTGGGTTCATCATTTGCTGCGGAAAAAACAATTCCAAGGGCAGCTGCCTGATCTTTTAAGTATGCTTGATCTTGTTGCATTGGCAACCATATGTGATGTCGTTCCATTACAGGGGGTTAACCGTGCTTTTGTGATAAAAGGGCTTCAAGTTGCTCGTTCTATGCATAATCTAGGAATAACAGCTTTAACAAAGGTTGCACGAATAGGGGAGCCGCTTAATAGTTTTCACTTAGGTTTTTTGTTAGGTCCTAGAATTAATGCAGGAGGGCGCATTGGTGATCAAGCTTTGGGAGCACGTTTACTTAGCTGTGAGAATAAAGATGAAGCGGACAGAATAGCAGAACAATTAGATCGGCTTAATCAAGAACGCCAAGAAATGGAGAACATTCAATTAGCACAAGCGGAATCTTACATTACTTCTCTTTATCAAGATCAAGAAATACCATTATCGCTTGTAATTTCACATAAAGAATGGCATCCGGGAATTATTGGTATTCTTGCTTCCCGTCTCAAAGAGCGTTTTTTTTGTCCTGTTTTTGCTATTGCTTTGAAAGAAGATGGAAATGGCGTAGGGTCGGGACGCTCAATTAATGGTATAGATTTAGGAGCACTCGTTCGTGAAGCTGTTACATTAAATTTATTAGAAAAAGGAGGGGGACATAGTATGGCAGCAGGAATTACAATTCAATCAACAAAAATTGAAATTTTTCGAAAATGGCTAGAAGAAAAAGTTTCTTTAATGGTTTCACAGTTGCGTGCAAAAAAATCTCTTAGTATAGATGGTTCTCTTTCTGCTTCTGGTGTTAATGAAGCGCTGTTTGAATTGCTTGAAAAAGCAGGGCCATTTGGGGCAGGGAATGCAACACCTGTTTTTGTTCTTCCCTCTCATCGACTGGTGAATCTATCTGAAGTTGGTAAAGGACATCTTCGCCTCATTGTATCTAATGTTGAAGGAAAAAAACTGCAAGGAATTGCTTTTCGTGCTGTAGGGACATCGCTTGGTGATTTTCTTTTTGAAAATATTGGTGAAATGATTCATTTAGCTGGTCATCTTAGTTTGAATTATTGGAATGGAACGATCAATCCGCAGCTGCGCGTGATTGACGCAGCTGCAGTGGTTTGAAAGGGATATTTTTTACATTAGATGTCTAGATTAGAAGCAAAAGTAGAATTTTCTTGTATGAAACGAAATCGTGCTTCTGGTTTTGTTCCCATGAGACTTTCTACAGTCTTTTTCGTTTCTTGCATTTCCACGGCATCAATAGAAACACGAAGCAATGTACGTTTTTGAGGATGCATAGTCGTTTCTTTAAGTTGTTCTGCGCGCATTTCACCCAGCCCTTTAAAACGCCCGATTTCTATTTTAGCTTTTCCAGTAAATTCAGTTTTGAGCAATTCATCCTTATGAATGTCGTCACGAGCATAAGCAACTTTTCCTCCTTGCGATATTCTATAAAGGGGAGGGACGGCGAGATATAAATGTCCCTGATGAATAAGGTCAGGCATTTCTTGAAAGAAGAAGGTAATGAGCAGTGACGCAATATGAGCACCATCAACATCAGCATCTGTCATGATGATAATACGTTCATATCTGAGATCTTTTTCACGATACTTGGAGCGTGTTCCACATCCAAGAGCAAGGATAAGATCGCTAATTGTTTGGCTTGAGTTCATTTTTTCATGTGCAGCACTGGCGACATTTAAGATTTTACCACGAAGAGGTAAAATTGCTTGGTTTGCTCTATTTCTTGCTTGTTTAGCAGATCCTCCTGCAGAATCCCCTTCAACAATGAATAGTTCAGCACCCACAGCATGGTTCTGGCTACAATCTGCAAGTTTACCGGGCAGACGTAATTTGCGGACAGCAGTTTTTCGACTTATTTCTCTATCTTGGCGTCGTCTAACACGTTCTTCAGCACGTTCAATAACCCAATCGAGAAGTTTTGTTGCTTCTTGCGGGGAATTTGCTAACCAATGATCAAAAGGATCGCGGATTGCATTCTCAACGATACGCTGTGCTTCAATGGTTGCTAATCGATCTTTTGTTTGTCCAACAAATTCAGGGTTACTGATAAAGACTGAAAGTATTGCGGCTGTTGAAATCATAATATCGTCAGACGTAATAATCGCTGCGCGCTTGTTTCCTATTAACTCAGCGTAGGATTTTAATCCACGCAAAAGAGCTTGACGTAATCCTATTTCGTGCGTTCCGCCTTCTCCTGTAGGAATCGTATTGCAGTAAGATTGCACACAAGAATCACCACCATGCCAAGCGATAGCCCATTCAACGGAGCCATGGCCATTATTGTGTTGTGTTTTGCCAGAAAAAATTTCTGACGTTACTCGATATTCATCTTTTAGTGACGCAAGTAAATAGTCTTTAAGCCCATTGGGAAAATGAAAAACAGCTTTTTCAGGAATATTTTTTGCGCCTTCAAGTATGACGGGATCACAAGTCCAGCGAATTTTTACGCCACCAAAAAGATAGGCTTTGGAGCATGTCATCTTATAGATTTTTTCTGGATCAAAAGCTACTTTTTCACCAAAAATTTCATGATCAGGATGAAAACGAACGCGCGTACCACGACGATTATAAACATCTCCCAGATCTTCCAATCCAGATTGAGGAATACCGCGTGAGAAACGTTGGCGGTACAGTTTTCGTTCTCGTGCAACTTCAACTTCCATATCATCAGAAAGAGCATTGACGACAGAAATTCCTACTCCATGAAGTCCACCTGCAGTTTGATAAGCCTTTCCATCAAATTTTCCCCCGGAGTGGAGTTGTGTCATAATAACTTCAAGAGTAGATTTCTCAGGCATTTGAGGATGATTTTCGACAGGAATACCGCGTCCATTATCTGTAACGGTTATATAACCGTTCCTATCTAATGAGACCTCAATAGAATCTGCATAACCCGCAACAGCTTCATCCATCGCGTTATCAATAATTTCGGCAAATAAATGATGAAGCGCTTTACTGTCTGTTCCACCAATATACATGCCAGGGCGTAAACGCACGGGCTCTAAACCCTCAAGAACTCGAATAGAGAGGGCATTATAGTCATCTTCTTGCGTATCTTTTGCACTTTTTCTTGAAATCATCGCTTTTGATTTCATTGGAGGCTGCAGAGTGTTTTCTTTTGTATTTACCCGAGATTGGGCTTTATTTAAAACACTAAAAAGATCCTTTTTGTTATCGCTCATAGCGTTTAACTATCTACCTCATAAAATAAAATGTTTATTAAAATAATTTTATGCCTGTTTTTTATTTAAAAATCAATGCACTTAGAAAACATCAATTGTTGGACCAAAAATTTGTTCAAAAGCGTGTTTGAGAGCAATATCAATATCATGCATTGCTACAGGGCAACCTAGATCAAGAAAGCTTGTTACACCGTGGTTTGTAATTCCACAAGGAACAATTCCTGAATAATGGGCTAAATTAGGATTAACATTGATAGAAACTCCATGAAAACTTATCCATTTTCGCACTCGAATGCCAATAGCTGCAATTTTATCTTCGGAATAAATATCATTTTGTTTTGATGGGAAATGAGATTGTTTAACCCAGACACCAACGCGATCTTCTCTGCGTTCGCCTTTAATATTAAAGTTTGCAAGCATCTGTATGATCCATTCTTCTAATGCACTAATGAAAGCACGAATGTCTTGTTTTCGGCGTTTAAGATCAAGCATGATATAAGCAATACGCTGTCCTGGACCGTGATATGTAAATTCACCTCCACGTCCTGCTTCATAAACAGGGAATAAATTAGGCGCCAAAAGATCTTTTTTATTTGCACTCGTCCCCGCTGTATAAAGGGAAGGGTGTTCAAGAAGCCAAACTTGTTCATGCGCGGTTTTTGCAAGAATTTTTTCTACACGTTCTTGCATATAACGCAGAGCTTCAGGATACTCAACTAGATGATCACTTATCTTCCATTCAACGGGTGGATTTCCTAGAATTGCATTAAAATGATGTGATAAGTGATTACGATCCGTATGTTTCAATTCAAATGTCATTGGTAATACTTATCTTGATGTTTGAGTTTTATATTGTAATCAATAAAAGTGATTACAGAGTAAGGTATAGAATTGTTGAATAAAAGAGAATACGTTCATAAATTTTATCTTAAGAAGATTTACTACGCTTAAAAATCCACGCTCCTTTTACCATCTTCCTGTTGCACCGCCTCCACCTGATGATCCACCACCACCCCTAAAGCCCCCTCCACCTCGAGGACCACCGAACCTTCCACCAGGATATCTGCCACCGGCACTTAAGTTAAGAAACCAAGGTGTGAAGATGATCCCCAGCCAGAGATACTTTTGTGGACCCACTTTTTTACCAAAAATCATTGCAAGAATAGGGAGACCAAACATTATAAAAAAGGCTAAAAACATAATTGCATTGATTACCATTTCTTCTTTTTCAGCTTGTTTACGTTGTTCTTCAACGATTTTAGCTTTTTCTTTGATACGAAAAGTAAAATCAGAATTACTTTCTGTAATAACTTTGATAATTGCATCAACTGCTTCAGCAATTCCTTTTTGATAATTTCCTTCGCGAAAATTAGGAATCATGAAGCTATTAATAATGACAGAGGAAAGAGCGTCTGTTAGCTCTCCTTCCAAACCATATCCTACTTCGATACGTGCTGTGCGTTCATTCGGTGCAATGACCAGTAATACACCATTATTGATCTTCTTTTGGCCTAATCCCCATGTACGAAAAAGAGAATTGCTGTATGTTTCTATATCATTGCCCGAAAGAGTAGGGAGTGTCACAAGAACAATTTGATCTCCCGTTTTCTCTTCGAGTGCTGCCAGTTTTTTTGTCAAGTTTTCCTTGGTTGCATTATCGAGCAAATGAGCCACATCATTAACATAACCTGTTAAATGAGGAAATTTTATTTGCGAACAAGCGATACTTCCCAATGCAGCAACTAAATACAGAGAGCAGATAAAAGCCCATAATTGTGGAAATACAATACGTTGCAAAGAGTATCGAAATGATTTCATTAATTAAAATTAACCTTTGGTGTTTGTTGGCTATCAGTATCGATGGTAAAAGTTGGCATAGGTTTAGCATCACGAAACCATAATTTTGCCCAAATCATCGTCGGCATTGTTTTGAGTGCAGTATTGTAGGCACGTACTGTTTCAATATAATCGCGGCGCGCAACGGAAATACGGTTTTCTGTTCCTTCTAATTGTGATTGAAGAGCAAGAAAGTTCTGGTTTGCTTTAAGATCCGGATAGTTTTCAACAACAGCCATAAGTCGCGAAAGTGCACTTGATAAATTTGCTTGATTTTTGAGATATTGCTGCATAACTTCTGGATTATTCAACATATCTGCATTAATGTTGACTTGCGTTGCTTTAGCACGTGCTTCAATTACATTTGTGAAAACGCTTTGTTCATGAGCTGCGTAAGCTTTAACTGTTTCTACAAGATTGGGGATGAGATCTGTACGACGTTGATATTGATTGAGCACTTCACTCCATGCTGCATGTGCTTTTTCTTCATTTGTTGGTATCGTATTAAATCCGCACCCACTTAAAAATGGCACTAACCATGCCAAAAAAATCACGATTGAAAATTGTTTTAATATTTTAAACATTGAAATTGAAGAAGTTTGTACATTTAACATAAAGATGTCTCCACAGATATTTTATGTATTATATAGGGTTTATCTTCTTGGTGGAAAGTATTTTGAATTTTATAAACAGGCATATTTATCAATAAATCGACATCTCTATGCGTTTTAGGCACGCTTAAGTGACTCGTTGATATTAAAATAATAAGGGTAATATAGATGTCATATTATAAAAGTTCAATAATATTTATATCAATTATTATTACAGAAAAAGATATTATTTTCGTATTTCACAACCTGCAGATCACAATTGGAAAAGGGAAAAATGTAAGTATCAATCTTATGGAAAGATAGAAGGTAAGGGCAGTTCTTATTTTCACTCCTTTAGAAGTTATGTTTAATAGATTGGACAAAAAAGGCTTTTTAACTATGTATGGTAGTAATTGTGAAGGAGGCGGAAAATCCTGTGATAGAAGGTGTTCAACGGCAAAGTGAAAAGTTTGATGGATTGGCTAATGATTATGATCGTTATCGTCCTCGCTACCCCCTCACTTTATTTAAAACCATGCTCCATTCTTTTAAGAACAAAAAGCATTTGTCCATTGTGGATGTGGGTGCTGGGACAGGCATCGCATTAGAGGGAATTGTTAAATTTTTAGGAAATGAGCACCAATATCATGCTATCGATGTATCGGCAGATATGATTAAGCAGGGGCAAAAAAAATTTCCTACGGTGCAGTGGTATCAGGGCCGTGCCGAAGACCTATTGCCTCAAATTGGCGAGGTTGATCTTGTCATTGCAGCGCAAGCGTTTCAGTGGATATGGATCGTCCCAAGTTGCTTTGTTCTGTTTCAGATCAACTTCGAGTCAATGGTGTCATGGCGGTTATTCAAAATAATTGCGATTTCAAGCATAGCGAATTTCTAGAGGCTTATGAGACATTGTTAGAAAAAATGAGTCCGAACTATTCCCGTTATTATCGTAATTTTGATTTTTTACAGGAAATGAGTGATGGCTTTGGGGTAGATCCAGAAAAGATTTTTTTTCATACGCATAATTGGACGATGATGATCCCATCTGAAGCTTTTATTGGAATGAGCCGCTCTTCAACGCAAGCGCAACGCGCTATTGCTTGCTATGGGAAAGAATATTTGCGGCAATTGGTCGCATTGATAAAGAAATATGAAGTGCAAGGCAATTTGGAGCTTTTGTATCGAAGTGAGCTCTATATGTATGCGGGATAATCTGATATCGATGATTATTTTTGCTCTTTTAGCACATCAGAGTAGGCGGTATTCAGGAAATTAACGCCTTATTAAGGCAGATTTTGAGGGGGACGGTTTTTTTCTTCAGCATTCACGTTGACATCTTATTACGTCTGATTTTCATTGTTCACTTGATATGAGAGAGTTTAAATAGAAAATTTATGCACTGCATTATAGTATTGAAGCGCTTTCTTTACTGCAGTTTAACAACAGATTATTTTATAAAATAAGAAGAGGTAGATTGAATAGAAATATTTGATAATTCTTTGTTTTTATGATTGTTTTTTATTATTAAATGAGAGTGTTTTTAATAAATTTTGACAAAAACAACTGAAAAAGTATAAAAATTATCATAATCAGAAATTTGTAGTAAAAAAGGTAATGGCTTGGAAGCACCTTTAAAAAACAACTCATTTTGAAATTATCTCTAAATTCAGATTCAATATAACAAAAAAGTAAAATATAAATATGTTATATGGAGCATTTCTCTTTTTTAAAGATATAATATAAAAACAATATGTTAATTAAATTTTTTGATATAAGAAAACTTCTTTTATTTTTATTTTAAATAACGGGTTAGGGCGAGTCTTGTGTGGTTTTATTGAAGATGTGCTTTTTAGGTTTAAATCTGGCGCTTTAAATACAATTTTAGAAGTAGCAAAAAAGCTCAATTTCTTCTCTGTTGTGATGTGTTGAATAAGTTTTTTAATTTTCTATAGAGTTTAATTTTTGCAATCATGATAGATTGTGACAGCTGTCTGTCTAAGATTTTTATAAGTTTAGTAGGAATAGCTTAATGATAAATCCATTGAGTTCTTCATCTTTACGCGTCATAAAAGAATAAGCCTGCACTATCACACACTTTGTCATCTCCCAATGTTGCGACAGCTCTTGACACGGCTCATAAGAGGAGTAGTCCTTTTTTTTACAGTTTTATCTATACGCCAATTTCGCTTATGACGTGCAAGCGAATGGTGTTGATTGATTCAACATACACAGATTTGGAATGAGAGAGTCTTAAGATATTCCGCTCTCTCATTTAATATGAATCATGCTAGATTATAATTATAAATTAATGCGTTATCTATTTTTGAAATCCATGACCTTAGTTGTGTTTGTCAATATTTCATTTTCATTTATCGTCAACTATTCTACTTTTGAATAATAACTCCATTATAAGGAATACCTTTAAAAAAGTATTCTCGCTTTAAAGAGTCGTTATAGTTTTTTTGTTTTATAGAAGCATCAATAATGCTAAACATTATACTTTGATAAAAAAGAAAGTAAATTATGACTATTATACTGAAACCGAGCGAGGTGACGCTTAGTGAACTTGCGGCTATTTATTTTAATGGTGAAGTGAGTAAACTTCATAATGACACGCATTTAGCTATCGAGAAAGGGGCACTGCGCATTGCTGAAATTGCTGCTGGAAGTGAGCCTGTGTACGGTATTAATACTGGTTTTGGGAAGTTGGCTTCCATTAAAATTGATGCGGACGATGTTACTGTTTTACAGAGAAATCTTATTTTGTCCCATTGTTGTGGGGTAGGAGAACCTTTAGCTGAAAATATTGTGCGTTTGATAATGAGCTTAAAGCTTATCTCTTTAGGAAGAGGAGCTTCAGGAGTTCGTCTAGAATTGGTAAATTTGCTGGAAAATATGCTTGCAAAGGGCGTCATTCCTGTCATCCCTGAAAAAGGGTCTGTTGGTGCTTCAGGTGATCTAGCTCCACTTGCTCACATGGCGGCTGTTATGATGGGAGAAGGGGAAGCATTTTTTCAAAATATTCGTATGAGTGGAGCTGTTGCATTAGAGAAAGCGGGATTGTCCCCTATTATTTTAGAGGCAAAGGAAGGTCTAGCTCTTATTAATGGGACTCAAACATCAACAGCCCTTGCACTTGCCGGTCTTTTTCGAGGTTATCGGGCATTGTGTGGTGGATTGTTGGCAGGGGCCTTGACGACAGATGCCATCATGGGATCAACGGCGCCATTTCATCCTGATATTCATATTTTACGAGGACATTATGGGCAGATTGCCGTATCGAAAACATTAGAAAAGCTTGTAGAGGATTCAGAAATTCGTGCAGCACATTTACGGGGTGATGAGCGTGTACAAGATCCTTATTGTATACGTTGCCAGCCACAGGTCATGGGGGCATGTTTTGATATTTTGCTGGCAGCAGCAAAAACACTGATTATTGAAGCAAATGCTGTTACAGATAATCCATTGATTTTAAGGAATGGTGAAGTTGTATCAGGTGGGAATTTTCATGCTGAACCTGTAGCGTTTGCTGCTGATCAGATTGCTCTTGCTTTATGTGAAATAGGATCTATTTCTCAACGGCGTATTGCTCTTATGGTTGATCCAGCAGTTTCTTATGGACTTCCAGCTTTTTTAGCGCATAATGCGGGTCTTAATTCAGGTTTTATGATTGCTGAAGTAACAGCGGCAGCTTTAATGTCTGAAAATAAGCAAATGGCCCATCCTGCTTCCGTTGATTCAACCCCAACTTCAGCCAATCAAGAAGATCATGTTTCAATGGCTTGTCATGGAGCTCGTCGGTTATTGGTAATGAGCGAAAATCTTTTTACACTTATTGGCATTGAAACGCTTGTTGCAGCACAAGGAATTGAATATCGTGCACCTTTAAAAACAAGTACTTTTTTGCAATCTGTTATGGAATGTTTACGCAAAAATGTTGCTTCTCTTAAGGAAGATCGCTATCTGGCTCCAGATCTTCATCAAGCACATATACTTGTGCGTGAAGGGCACTTATTATCTGTTTTACCAGAAACAATTTTTCCTTCATTAAGTTTTCAATAATATTTGTTTTAAGGACAATGATGAAGGGCGGATATTGAATTTTGAAACTTCCTCATATGAAAATATAGAAGATCAATACTATATTTGAATTATTTAATGAATTATGTATATATATGTTATTTATAGTCAACTAGATATTTTATTATTTTATAGGGATCTGATTTAGCATCATAATTTTATAGAAACTATAAATTTAAAGTACCTATACTTTCTTATTTCTATCAGAAATTTTAATCTAAGTTAAATAATATTCACAAATTATATGTTGTAATATTATATTTTTATAAGTACAAATTATAATATATGTATTATATTAAGTAAAAATAAAAAATTTATTGTAGATTCTTCTTATTTGTTAATACTTTATGAATTTTATATTTCATTTTTGATATTTTAAATAAAAAAGGAGAAAGAAATGTTTAAAAGTGCTAGATTATGTGTATCAATAACAGTTATTTTTTTCTCTCAAATTCTTGAGATTCATGCAAATTGTAGGAGAGGTGGCTTTCCAGAGGAAGTTTTCATTACAATAGTGGCCCAAGAGAAGGAGCCTCTGATTTTAGCGAAAAACAAAGATTTTATTGCTATCTCAGGGCAAAATCCCGAAGATAAGGAGAATGCTATCATTAGGCCAACAGTCAAAGATTCTATTTTTAGCGCATATTTTTTTTCTATTGGAAAGTTTATCTTTAAGACAGTTGGAGTCCTTAAAAGATGGGTTGTAAATACAATTTCTCATACTTTTGAAGGCTTGCGAGATTCGTATTATCATTGATTGAGCTATTCAATTGGCGTAAAAAGTTTGCTTTGTGGGCTCAAAGAGAGTTTTCTTAAAGTAACAAAAAATTAATTGTACGCATAGTTAATGCGTTTGTTATGAAGTTTTAGGCTTCTATTTTCGTGCACGGAAATAGAAGCCTAAAAGTTTAGATTACATTAAGATTCATTTTCTCTGTAAAAAACTAGAGAATACGAAATGAATTAAATGACAATTATAAAAAAATTCATTATCACTTTATTTGAATAAAATAATACGAAATTGCAGGCTATAAAAGCTGAGTAATTCGCAATAAAAGTATTTTTTCATTGTTTAGAGCAAAGTGTTTGACGGGCTGGTCTTCAATGTTTTTTGAAATATATTTGTGAAAGAAACATGAGGCTTTATTTATCATAAAGCTGTTATCGTGGTGTGGAGTGTCAGCATTTCAAAAAGTAAGGAAAGAAATGGCAATAAATAAACTGAAAAGAGGGATGAGTAAGCGCCAAGTTATTTTTTTAGCTCTTGGCTCTGCTATTGGAACAGGTCTTTTTTATGGGTCTGCACAGGCAATTAAGCTTGCGGGTCCCAGTGTTTTGATTGCCTATTGTATTGCTGGTTTAGCTATTTTTATGGTTATGCGGGCTCTAGGAGAGATGATACTTCATAATCCCTTACCTGGTTCTTTTGCTCGTTATGCGGCAAATTACATATCACCATTAGCAGGTTTTTTAACGGGATGGACATACGTATTTGAGATGATTCTTGTTGGTTTGGCTGATATTACAGCTTTTGCGACTTATATGGGGTTTTGGTATCCTGATGTTGCTCCTTGGGTATGGGCACTGAGTATTACATTAATCATCACAGGTATTAATTTAGCTGCTGTAGAAGTCTATGGTGAACTAGAGTTTTGGCTATCTTCTATTAAAGTTATCGCTATCATTGCGATGATTATTTTAGGAATAGCAATTATTTTTTGGGGGTGGGGTGAAGGTGCAAATTTTTCTACCGTTACTGTTCATAATTTATGGAAAAATGGTGGACTTTTTCCCAATGGTTGGTTTGGTTTTTTAGCTTGCTTTAGTGTTGTTGTTTTTGCTTTTGGTGGCATAGAAATTATTGGCATGGCAGTCATGGAAGTTCAAAACCCTCATCAAACGATTTCAAAGGCAATTAATTCTACTCCAGTTCGTATTTTGCTTTTTTACGTCATGACGTTAGCTATTTTAATGTCTCTTTATCCTTGGAATGAGATTGGTCTTATGGATAGCCCTTTTGTATCTATTTTTGAAAATCTTGGGATTTCGTATGCAGCAAATATTTTAAATATTGTTGTTGTTACAGCGGCTATTTCAGCAATGAATAGTGGAATGTATGGTGCTTGTCGTATGATCCATGGTTTATCGCAGGAAGGTTATGCTTTAAAAAAGTTTCAATATTTATCAAAAAATGGTATACCAGTTTTTGTTATTTTGATGATCTTCGGTATCTTTCTTCTTGGTGCTGTCCTTAATTATTTTTACCATGAAAAGCTTTTTTTTCTTATTGCCGCAATGGCAACATTTGCGACAGTTTTTGTTTGGATGATGATTCTACTTTCACAATTTTTTATGCGAATTAAGATGCCTAAAGAAGCACAGAATGGTTTAAAATTTCCCATTCCATTTTGGCCAATAGGATCGATTTTTTCTATTTTATTTATGGTTTTTATTTTTATTCTGTTATGGTATTTTGATGAGACACGACCGGTTTTAATTATAGGTTTTAGTTGGATTGCTTGGCTTATTATTTGTTTCTATGCACTTAAACTTTATAATTTTAAGCAAAAGAAACAGCAATAAAATGTGAATAGAGATAAAGCTCAAAACAAATAGCTGATGTCATCAGGAAAACAGGTGTTTGATTGTTATTCTCTAAAGGTTAGAACAATCTAGATTGAAAAAATCTGCTCGTTATTATTTTGCTTTGGAAGTTTTGTGAGCCATTGCTTACGGTAACGACCAAATCATATAAATATTAGGCATTTTTTGATGGTGAGCCCTGCAATCAATATAAGTCTTTCAGGTAAAAATGCCTAATAGTGCAAATAGATTTTACCAGATACAAGATTATAGGCAGATATCTTTTTCTAAACGTATTAATGAAGTTCTGTTCCACAAGAGAAGTTATTGTAAGAATTGTTCTTTAAGCTCTTTAAAAAATTGGTTGTTTAAATTTTATTGTTTAGAAAACTACTATTGCTTTTAGAATCGAAGATAAAGTTCTTTATGTATTTTTTTCTCAAAGAGGATTGGCGTTAGTAGAAAATAGTGGATAACAAAGTCATTAGAGGCATTGTATGATTGTATTTGCAAAAACTTTAATAAAGAGCAGCAAGGTATCACAATAAAATCTCATAGAAGAGTAAATTAAAGAGAACAATGAACGTGTGACAGTGTTACGACTCTTATTGTTATTGCGCTCACAATAGCAAGGATCAAACTTATTTTTTATAATATTGATACGAGAGTAATTTTTATCACAAGTGGAGGCGGACAAAATGCACTCCGCAACTGTATTGCGGTGCAAAATTATTCAATACTACCATAAAAGGTGCTCAAGAACACTACGATCAGCAAAAACAGTCGTCATCAAGTGGCTTTTTGCATGAGAAATCGTCCGATAGTTCTTAATCGCATACCACAACGGTCTCCTCTATCCTTGGGGCGACGGGCAACATCGTGTTAGACGCACAAGGAGAAGCCAAGATTTCTGCTTCTCATCTGATTTCCGGTCAAGATATCAATGTAATGGGAGAAAGTATGACGATTGTTGGCATGACAGACCATCATAGCAGCCATTCACAGACGCATGAAACAGGTTTTTTGATGGGCATAGATATGACTTTGTAAGCCGATGGATTGGCGGTAATGGCTATACCTACGGGACACTCCCTGCTGGCAGTAACGTTTTGATAGAATGGTTGAGAGTGGCTACAAATCCCATAAGCTCCCATACCTGTCTTGGAGATGTGGGTTATAAATGCCAAAAGTTTTTATGGCACATCTCATCTAGAACAAAAGCCTTGAATTAAATCATGGAGTAAAAAATGAAACAAACTCTAAAATTATTAAGTGCGATAACTCTATTGAGTATAGCCGGATGTCAGTTTAATAAAACTCCTGGAGGGTATTTGAGTGCGTGGGAAAAGCCAAGAGCAGATTTTACTGAGATAGGAAAAGCCCTGTTAGAATGTGGCATGCCAACACCTTATGATGTCGATCCAGAAAATAGAAAGCAGAGCATCAATGCAAAAGCAACAATTTATGCTTGCATGCTTCAATTAGGTTTTCGCTATAAAGATGAAGAAGTAGCAAGAGCGGGTGGGCCATGTTATACTTTTAGAG
The DNA here is from genome assembly GCF_042195105.1 of Bartonella sp. CL436QHHD. Taxonomy (NCBI): domain Bacteria; kingdom Pseudomonadati; phylum Pseudomonadota; class Alphaproteobacteria; order Hyphomicrobiales; family Bartonellaceae; genus Bartonella; species Bartonella sp. CL436QHHD. The sequence continues at coordinate 51,953 of NZ_JBHINR010000023.1, forward strand.
CCGAAAACCTTCCCATTTGTCGTCCAGGCGCTGTGATCCCTAAGCCCAGTGTCAAGAAGCGCTTGAACAGCCCTTATTGTAAACAGTATAAAAATGCACCTGAATGCAAACCTTAAGTTTTGCTGTTTGTGATGATCAACAATCCCTACCTTCATGCTTCTCATGCCCGTACGGGGATGGCTTAATTCAGCATGTCAATGCTAATTATTTATGAGGACAACAACTGTTGGCGCAATGATATAAAATATCTATTTTGGTTGTAATCAAAATATTGATAATAATTATAAGCATATCGTTGATAGAATATGGTTTTAGTAATAATTTTACCGTATTTTTGCTATAATAATTATGGCATAATCTTCGGAAAGATAAAAATAATATAGGCTGATAATGTTCATCATTGTTTTGGAAATAAAAAACAGCATGTATAATAATTTATAGATTGTTTCGTAATATCAAAATTACTCAAGGATAGGAAAATGAAGCAGATTTTAAAATTATTAAGCGGGATAACCTTATTTGTTATGGCAGGATGTTACCCAGAGCAGCCTTCTCGAACAGCTGTAGATGCATGGGAAAAATCCGGTGCAGATCAGCTTGAGATAAAAAAAGCCCTGTTAGAATGTGGAATACAGCATCTTGATGGTCGTCTTGATACAGAAATAAGTATGGATGAAAAATTCAATGCAGAGGAGTCTGTGAATGCATGTATGATCCAAGCAGGTTTTCAAGATAAATTGGGAAGAATGAAGTGGTGTGAGAAATATGAAAATCTTCCAATTTGTCAGCCTGATGCAGTTATTCCTCAGCGAAGTGTAGAGAGGCGTTTGAATAGTCCTCATTGTAAAGAGCATAAAGAACAACCTGAATGTCAACCTTAAGTATTGAGGCTGCTGTAATCAAAAATCCTTACATTCTTGTTTTTGCATGGGGTGGGTGGGATTGTTTCTTCAATATCTATATGCTAACAAGGGTCATCTTGCGTGTGAGCAAATATTAGAAGACTTATCAGTCTTTCTATCGTAAATATTGAAGGAGGGGGAATGAAAAAAACATTGAAATTATTGAGTGCTATAATTTTATTAAGCACTGCTGGGTGTATTAGCAAACCTCCCCCATCGACATTAGAATTATGGGAAAAGCCCGGTGTCAATAAGTCTATGGTCCAACAAGCACTGTCAAAATGTGGTTGGAAACCAATCTACGCTTCTTCTGAAAATATGGATTCGCGTGCAAGTGATTTTGCAGCAGTTTATGAGTGCATGACTAAAGCAGGTTATCGGTACAAATTACAAGATTCAAAGGGAATCTATTTTTCATCAGCGCCGCGAAGTGATTCATTTTTAGTCAATTTAATGGTAGCAGGGTATCAGCAGGTTATGGACAATGATACTTTTGGTGTAACCAATTCGACAAAACAAGAGCGAGATTTGATGTTACGTTTTGAAAATGATAAAAAGCGCCAGAAAATAAAAAAAGCTTTGCACAAGTGATCGCCAACAGTAGAACGTTGATTTTTAAAGCAATAATTGAATAAAAATATTAAACGGGAGAAGAGAGAAATATCGGTCTTTTGTCTCCAATGTAGTTATATTCATCAGCTACGAGATTAGCAATAATGTCGTTGTCAGATGATGCTAGCGGGGGATAGTGAGTTGTTGTTTAGAGAAATTTATTCAATATAAAGAATGGAAAATAATAGCTTTGCTAAAATATTTGCTTTAACGATAATAAACAGATAGCTTTCATAGAGCTGATTTTGATGAAATTTCATTTTGGTGTTTTTAAATTTCAAAATGGTGAGTATTTTACTGTATTTTAGATTTTATAAAAAGATCTAAAATATTACATTTATTAATTCAAATTTTTTTGTTAGATGTCTAGCATTTCTAATATAGAAATTATGTAGATTAGCTTATACATTAGTGTGCAATTTCTTGTTTTTTGTTCTGGTTGAAGAGATAATGCGGTTATAGTTTTCGTATACTGTATCTTATTTGTGCTGTGTTTTATTAAAACGTTTTAATCGTTTAATCTTAAAAGTTATTCTCATTTTGTTGTATTTTAATTTTTCGGTGGTGAGATAAATTGAATATTGTATCTCTTCAAAGTTCGCATTTTTTCACGTTTTTTAAAAGATTGGTTTTTCGGCACTTTGTAATTGCAGTTTTCAGCGGTTTTTGAGATGCCTTCTTTAAAGGGATTGTCATCCTAAATGGTATTTTTAAATTTTTTGTTCTTTCTTTACATAAGACACAAAACATATTATTTAGTGCTGTAATTTATCATAAAAAATAAAATAATTTTGTTTGTTTCATTCTTGTTGTGTTTAATTTGTGGTTTATTTTTTTTGCCAGCATTTTTTGTTTTTGTTGAAAAAAGAAAGTTTTGAAAAACAATGATAGTCAAGGTATCTAACAATCACTTGTATTCGTGCGTTTTTACAGCAGCTATTTTTTCTTTTTTGTTAAATATAAATGAGGCACATTCTCATTCATATACATCACTGTCATGTGACAAAAACAAATTACCTTATGAATGCAGTGATGGTTCAAAGCATACAATTAGTGATAAAGTATATAAATTCACGGCACCTGTTAAAGAAAAGAATGGGGAGGGGCGGTCTCTCATGTTACCTGCTGCTATAGTAGTGCAGGAGCCAAATACAGTTATTCAGGCAATGCGTGTAGAGGTTGAAGCTACTGCAGGTATAGAAGATATTTATGGTGTTTTTGTATCACGAGGAGGAAGAATTGTTTTGAGCGATTCAGCTTTTAAAAATGTATCAATAGGTCTTAAAGCTGATAGTGGAATGATTGAGGTTAATCGTGGAACAATTGAGGCTTCTCAGATTGCTGCTTATGCAGAGAATCTAGGAGCATCTGTTACGTTAACGGATACAGAAATTAAAGTGGAAGGTTTGGGTATCGGTCAAGAGAGTGCTCTTTTCGTTAGGGCTGATGCGAGTATTCAGATGAAAAGTGGATTTATTGATGTGAATGATGCTGCTGCGCTTTATGTGGGGAGAGGGGGTAGTGCGACTTTAGATGGTGTTACCATTGCTTCAAAATATCAAAAAACAGAAGACAAAGAAAATACAAATGAAAAAATTACACATACAGTTTTCAATGTAAAACATCATGGTTCTGTTTATGTAAAAAATACGAATATTATTTCTACGGATGTTCATGTTTTAACAGTTGGACAAGATTCTAACACACCATCCAATAATGGCAGGGAAGGAAATATTTTAATTTCACGGGTTAATATTGAAGATTCAACAATTAAAGCAATCGGTAACAAACATGGTATGTATTTTGAGAGGGATGGGGAAAATGATGCGTATGAACAGGGACTTGTCTTTTTGAAAAGGACAATTTTTGAGGTTCCAGACGGAACAGCTATTCATAGTAATAAAAGTCGTAGTTATATTGGAGTAACAGAAGGTACAAAAATTTTTGGTGATTTATTATTAACAGCTGAAAAGGGGGGGACTGTAGCGATTTTGGCTGATTCCTCTTCATTGATAGGAGGGACTCGTGTTGCCGATGATTCTATTGCTGAACTTTATTTAACAGGGGGATCAAAATGGTTTTTGACAAAAAGAAAAGGGATAGATTTGCAAGTTGCAAACCGTACAAGTTCGTCTATTTCATTTGTGAAAGTTTCTGATAGTTTTATTGCTTTTGAGATTCCAATGTTTCAGGAGTATCAGACACTTTATATTGGGAAGGGAGAAAAAGAAGTTTATAGTGCGCAAGATAGGGCAGATATTTATCTCAATACACATCTCAGTAGTGATGGTTTGCTCGATAATAAAAAAACTGATCGGCTTTTGATACATGGTGATGTTTCTGGAAAAACGACAGTTTATGTGCAATTTGTTTCAGGAAATCAGGGTGAGATAGCAACCGGTGAAAATGCTCATAGTATTTCACTTATTCAGGTTTCTGGAAAAGCGGCAGAGGATTCTTTTCAGTTAAATCGTGCTTATATCGCATTAGAGGGTTTGCCTTACCAATATTATCTTTATGCTTATGGTCCAGCTTCTGCTCTTGGAAATGCACAAACTTCTCAAAGATTGGTTGAAGGAGATGGAGATTTTTGGGATTTCCGCCTTGAAAGTAAATATATTCAGCCTGCTTTAGAGGTGTCTGCTATTCCCCCTTCTGAGTTAAAGATCAGGGAGGTTGTTCCACAGGTTCCCACTTACCTTCTGGTACCAAATGCTTTGTTTCATGTTGGGCTCATGGATATTAGTCATCAACAAAAGCAGTTGCACGTTAGGCGGTCTATTCCTCGTAAATTATTAAAAGTTGAAGGGAATTTTGCTTTATCTGTTCAGAGTTATGGTGGACGTTATCGTTATGTCTCAGATCTTTCTACACTTAAATATGGGTACGATGGACATGTTGATTATAACGCTATAGAAACAGATCTTTTGCTTAAAACGGTAGAGAGTGCACATAATACGACATCTTTTGGGATTATGGGAACCTATGGAAAACTTTCCTTACAACCTCATAATGTGGAACAAAGTCAAAAGAGTACATTTAATAAATGGTCATTTACGGCATATGCTAGTGTGAAACATTACACTGATTTTTACGTAGACGGTCTTTTATCTTATGGCTTGTTTAAAGGGGATGTGCTTACCCATGCTTGGGGTAAGACGGCGACATTAAAAGCAAAACCTTTGAACGTTTCGTTTTCTGCTGGTAAAGCGTTTATGACAGGAGGTGAAGGTCTTATTTTTGATCCGCAATTTCAGCTTATTTATCAACATCTTCAATTTGATAAGTTTCGTGATATTGACGGATTTGATGTTGAGATGAAAAAAATAGATCAATGGTTTATGCGTGTTGGTGGGCGTTTAAGTAAAACATTTACAGCCTCTGAAAAGGATCGTATCATTTCTTTTTATGGCACTATTCATCTTGCTCATTGTTTTGATAAAGAACAATTTGTTCATTTTAAAGATGTTTTCCAGTTGGGTTCTTTCGGGTCTTCTTTAGAAACAGGTTTGGGTATCAATGCGCAGTTTTCTTCTAAAGTTACACTTCACAGTGATCTTAGCTATCAGCATAGGTTAACCAAGGCTGGTTTTTCTGGAGTTCATTTTTCTGGTGGTTTGCGCTATCATTTTTAATAAATCTTTTTAAAAATAATAAATGTAATTTTTAAAGTTTTATTTTATTGCCGGGATTTAAACCATTGATGGTGCAGAATTTTAATTGCTTCTTTTAATAATGCTATTATGTGTTTTAATAAGTATGGAAGGATCACGTTGATTTATTTTTTTATCTGGTTGATAGGGGAGCTTAAATGCTTCAAAAAAAATGATAATGAGACTGTGAATCTATTTGTGTTATTTTGGCTATAAATATTGGGGATGTGTTTGTCATCAGCTTTTTAAAATAGTAGCCTTATTATCCTGTTATGCTGTAAAGACTGGCGTTTGAGGTCGCTGATATCAATCATGAAAGGCAGGGAGATATTGACTGTTGATTAAAAGCTTTTGCTGTTAAGCAAAGGAGGAGATATGTACAATATACAGCTCGATCGTTTCGTGGATGATGCGTATTTTTATGCTTTAAAATTTTGCAAAAAGCGTTTTTGAAGCTGTTCGTATCGATCGCATTATTGTAGGTGGATAATGAGAAAAGTGGTAAAGCTTGAACACTTTTAACATCAAATTCAATATTTTCAGTTCTTAATAAAGATAAATCCTTTAAAAAAATTGTTCTAATGGCTGTATTGAATATATGAACAAGATCATGTCTTCTTTGTTAAATAGATATGAAATATAAGTTTTAAATCAAAGTGGGGGAGGTAAGATCTTTTTTTCTTCTTTTAAGACGTGGGGAGAAGAGGTTGATCGTATCAAAAAAGTCGTTTAGAAGTTTTTATTATTGTTTCAAATATAGAAACATTGAAGAGCTTTTATTAAAATGGGGTGTAAAAGTAGATTATATCTTCCTCAATTCCTGTTTTTTGAAATATGTACCTTTAATGGAAGATGTTTGCAAAGTTTTAGGCAATCGCATTCGCATTGTGAGTTCGTTTGTATCGATAAGATTTATATTAAAGTTCAGGGGCAGTAAAAATATCTTTATCGGACTATTGATAAACATGGTGTTTCCATATGATGCTTAAGGTGTCATCGAGCCATTTGTGGTAATTGCGTGCTTCTTCGTTTGAGTTATGAACAGAGAAAATAAAACCAGGATATCCACCAAATGCTGGTGGAGGTGGTGAAAGATGATTGGTTTCAAAGAAAATGATAGTTCTGGCGGTTTGAGGATGCTGTGCAACCTTATCTAGACCTAAAAATCCAGAAAACCGTCCATGACCACGAAGAGGAATAATATAATTTGCCGCCACTTTTTCAGCTGGGAGTATATCGGGAAGGTCTGGGGTTTGTTCAGCTAAAGCGGCATTCATACATAGTTTTGCAAATGAAATCCCTGTACCTTGCTCAACAATAAAATGGGAGACACCCGATCCACCTATACGAGCGCCAATCTCAATGATATAAGGTAAATTATGAGCATCTAGGCGTAGCTCTACATGGGCAGCACCTATATTTATACCAAGAGCTTTAACTCCAGAGCATGCAGCCTCACATAAAGCAATAATTAAAGGATCATCTATATCACAGCGTTGACGATAAATTGTTTCTTCAAACCATGGTCCCTCAGGCTGTCCCTTGTCTCCAACGGCCAGAACGTGTACACCTGCTGTATCAACAAAGCATTCTACGACAAACTCTTTTCCTGGCAAATACTGTTCTACGACTAAACCTACAGGTTTACTTTTATCATTAAAACGTGCCATGTCTTTATGCTGAACATTCCATACGGCTTTAATGAGATCAGGAATTTCGGCGGGATTTTTAGCTAACATTACGCCTGTACTTGCCCATCCAGAGACGGGTTTAATAACGAGCGGATAATCCAAGGCTTGTGTTTTTGATAGGTCTTCTGGATGATCTATATAAAAGAATCCTGGTGTTCTTAAGCCTGCTTTAGCGAAAGCTTGACGCATGAGATATTTATTTCTGGTTAATGCTGCTATTTCTGGTTCAATACTTGGAGTATTGATTTTTTTTGCAGCCAAAGCTGTCCATAGGATGGCTTCTTCGCGAAGGGTTATAACCCCAGAAATATTGCGTTCTTTTGCTCCTGTTGCAAAAGTGTCTAAAGCTGCCTCTGGGTTATCAAAAACAGGAAGTTGCCAAGTTGAAGTTACTGCTGCGGGGTGTTGAGAGGGAGCGCTTTCAGCGGTATCATAGATCATTATTAATTCGATATTAGCTGCTTGTGCTGCTTCAAATATAAATGGTAATTTTGCATTGCGCTGGCAAATTAACGCGAGTTTTTTCATTTTGTTTCCTCATTAAATTTGGAGTTTTGAGAATGGCGTTTATGTTGCCATGTAGATACCTTTGATGCATCTATAAATAAGAGTGTCATCCCTATAACAACTACAATCATAGCAATTATTTTGATCATATTGAGAGAAGGGCTCGAGCCGATTATCCATTCACATGCAATCACTGCAAAAGGGGATAATACGCCGATAGTGTTGGCGTATAATACGCCTCCTTCGGCTAAAACTTTTTGATATAATACGTAAACTGGTGCCGAACAAACAGTTCCTAAAATCAATATTTTCAATATATCTTCTAACTTAAGATAGAAGAGTGGAGTGGGATCAAAAATAAATAATGGCATAAATGATGCTGCAGAAATTGTCGTGATCCAAGCCAATGAGGTGAGCAAAGGTAGATTTTTAAGATAACGTTTAGACAATAAGCCATAAGCAGAATAAGAAAGTGCTGCTGTTAAGGCAAGCACTACTCCTATCAGGTTATAATATCCACCTTCTCCACTATTTATATTGAATACTACAGCTGCTACACTGACAATTATCACTCCACTAAGCTTCAGCCATGAGAATTTAAGGACATTTGTCAATGCACCTAATATATAAGTAATTCCTGGAATAGTAGCGAGCACCATGGTTAAATCACTGGCTTTGAGTGATTTTAATGCGCCAAAACTGCATACAAAATACAGCGAAAATCCTAACACTGAGAGAATTAAAAAAGAAGGTATCATGGAAAGCAATGGTAGGGATCTGAAAACAGCTTTCTCACGAAATATTGCAATCAGCCATAAGGTGGCAGCGGTGGCAAACAACCTAAGTCCAACCGCATGCATGACGGGTATATTGCTAACCAAATTCTTAGATAATAACCAACTTATGGAAAACAATGCTAGAATGGCAAAAGTAAATAATAATAATCGTCCTTTTATAAAACTCAATGATTTAATCCTCTAATCACTCGCTGTGCATAAGATGATGTTGAAAAATTAAATCGTGACTTTGAGGTCTGTGGTTTTCCAAGATTATTTTGGATATAATCTTTAGCTCCTGCCAAATAAGCGTCATCATCTAATGCTTCAAGTGCTTCTATATCTGCTATCATCAATATTATTACTTTTTCAAGACGCTCCAAATCAAATTGAAGATAACCTTGATTTGTTTCAATCAATGCTTTGTTCCGCATCAATATTTCAAAAAGCAAGATCCCTGTACCAGCATCGAATGTCATATGCTGATCAGAATCTTTTGGATAACGAAATATGCGTTCTAATAGGATAAATTTAGTTATTTCTTTCCAAAATTTTGGATGATTTTGTAGCATAATACGCACTGTAATTAAATCAACTTTAGTTTCTTCTAGAAGACCTGTAAACCAATTTAATTTTATATACAGATTTTTATCCAATGGCCGCGGTCCGGTATGATGTGCATAGTCATGATAATAGCCCCACAAACAGCAAGCATCGAAAATGTCTTCTTTAGATAAGTTACGACTATGCAATTGACCGAACAGGAATTTACTATCTCGACCGAGTAAACGTTCAGCTTCCACAATTGTTTGCTTGTTGTAAATATCAAAGAATTTACTGAAAAAAAACAAAGCAAATGCTTGCTTTGTTTTTTTTTGAGCAGCCGCTACAGATTCTGGGAATAGAACAATGCAATTGCCTTCTAAAAAACCTCTTGATGCTATTCCCATTTTTATACATTGAAAAGGTGATACATAATTATTTGTATATTTTGAGGCGTCAGCAAGATAGGCCGTTTCATGACGATATCCTGTAACTAATTCCAGCCGGAATCCTTCTGGATCAGGTCCATTTGTTGCACGCATTGGAGCCAAGAAAAACAAGGGAGCATCTGGTAATGGGGCTTTGAAAGCAGCCAAAGTGTTATCAAATTTAGGAGGGGTCGTTAAACCGCTGATTATCCACTGATGAAGATCATCAGAAATGGTCGCTAAAAGTTTTGGAGATAATCCGTCAAGAATATTGGCATGGTGGTTCAGCAGAGTGATCAATTCATTGATCATATTATTATCTGCTGAAGTTGGTTCTTTAATGCTCCCATCTCGTTCTTGGCGCATACGGAATTTGTCAACCAAGTTAACAATGGAAAGAAGCGCTTCAGATTTTTTCATGATTAGTTGACTTTAGTGAGTGGGGCAAAAAGGCCATTGGCACTTGTCCAAAATTGTCGACAATATTCAGCCTATAGCGATTTGCCGCAACCGATGTTGTGATACAAGAATCTTGCTTTTTCAGCCTTACAAAGAACGGCTGCATCAGCATTGCTGTTGGCAAATACTTTGTCATATTGATGAGCTACCAGAGATTGTGGGGCAGGATGAGTCGCTACGGTTTTAATTTCATCAGCGTTATTGCGTTTAGCTAAAACCATAGAGTGAGTAGGCATGATAAAGCTGTCAAATAATTGCATATCACCTAAACGGGTAAATATGAGTGTATGCAAATCAGGGTAAGTAGCACGGCTTAGGAGATACCTATCTTTTTTTTGAGCAAGTTCATTAAATGCTTCTTCAAGAGTTGCGTATAAGATAATACGGGATCTCGAGTCAGTGGACAAAATATTTTTATTGTGATTGTTAAGCCACCATTATTCTGCAGTTGCACAGTTAGTATCTGCAGGGACAAGTGTAAAAGCATTATTTTCAGATTACATGATCTCTATTCTTTTAATTATGCGACTAAATTTAAATTAGTGTAATATGATAGAGTATATAAAGAACAATGCGTTAAGTAATTTAGTGCTTTATAAAATCATGTATATGTGAAAGAAAATTTACGATAAATTTTGTCTTGTCATTATTCTATCATGCCGTAAAACATCGTCGTTTAGGGGAGTGATTGAGCAGGAAAAATTCTATGCAGGGTATTTATTGGATATGTTAGAGAATTATTGGAATGGTTAAGCGAAGGTGAATGACACGTAAACCGTACTGCTCTATCATTTTTTGGATGAGCAGCGTTTTTGAATCTATTCATATTGATAATACTATTGTAGATGAATAATAAGCAAATTGGTAAGGCGTGAACATCTTTGCCATAAAACTCAATATATTTAATTTCTTAATTAAGATCATACTTTTAAAAATTGTTTTACTATTATGATTGTATTGAATATATAAAAGGCAATCATCATTGTCTTGTTTGTAAAAGAAACATGAAATATAACTCTTAAATTAGAGTGGGATTGGCTAGATTTTTTCTTCTTTGGAATCGTTAAGAAGGTCAGATTAAACCTTATTGAAGCTACAGAACCTAAAAAAACAGTCGTTTTTTTTGTGAAAAGATCAGAGGTAAACAATATGCGTGAGATTTTGGATCGTTTTGATATACCATTGAATAAGAAGAGTTCTGTTCAAAAGATTCAAAATCTTTCATGCCAATCACACCCAAAACGGTTTTATAAGCAAGTGAAGATCGCTTGTGAGGAGGTCGGCTTTACGATTTTGTTGGATGAACGTCCCGTAAAAACGCCCGCAAGGCGTCATTTTCATGTGCCAACAGAAGTGTTTGCTGAATATGTTGCTCAGGAATTTGAGAACCAAAAGCACGTTGTTGATCCTGCAAAAATGCCGATGACGCGTTTGGTTAATACTGTTATTGATGGTATCGCTGATGATATGCAGGTGGTTTTTGAAGATTTATTGCGTTTCGTTGCATGTGATATGATCTTTTATCGTGCACAGACACCTAAAGAGTTGGTGCAAAAACAATCTGAGCAATGGGATCCTTTATTAGATTGGGCAGAAAAAAAACTGGGTGCAAGGTTTTATTTGACAGAAGGGCTGATGCATGTGGAACAATCACCAGAAGCACTTCAAGCTGTGAGTCATTATTTACGTAGCGTTGAGTCTCCTTATATGCTTGCTGCACTTCATATGATGACAACCTTAACGGGATCTGCTCTCATTGCTCTTGCTGTTGCTGCGGGAAACATTGATGCTGATCATGCTTGGTCTATTGCCCATTTAGATGAAGATTGGATGATGGAACAATGGGGAATAGATAAAGAAACAATGGTACGTCGTGCTCATAAAAAAGTTGAATTTAAGGCTGCTGCTACAATTGTTACAACTTGTTTATAGGGGAAAATCTTTTATTTACGTGCATTCTTTTCGCTCAGAGTATTTTTGTGACTTTTTGAGGATTGGTTTTTACTTTATCAAGTCCAGGAAATAGTTCATTGGTTATGGTTAAGAGCGCTTCGTCATTGCCACGGATAAAATACCATTGGTTATCGTGAAGTAGGGCAATAATTTCAGTTTGAATAGAGCATTTTTTTCCAGCATTTGTTGTGGTTACAAGCTCCACGGGTATAACAAAATAAGGGGTACCATTATCAAGGGTACCTTCACGTTTTTGTTTTTGATCAATGTTGATCGTTTCAATCTTGTAACTTTCTGCCAACCGTTCTATTTGGCTTTTCATGATTTGTAGAAATTGTGATTGATTAAGATTTTTTTTGGCGGTTAAGCGGTTGATGACTTGGGGAGGAAGAGCATTTAAGATGGCATTTGCATCGGCATTTTTAAGTGCTTTACTATAAGCAGATGTTGCTTTCTCAAGAGTTGTAAGTTTTTGGTTGGTTATTGTATGTGCTTTAGTTGTTGATGTGATAAAGACAATGCATAAAAGAACGGGAACGAGAAAACAAATTCGCGGCATTAGAAACCTTTGTTAATTCATTTGAAGAGATTCAACACATTATAAAGGAAAAGCGGACGAGCAAAAAGCCTCTTGCGCTTTTGCATGAGAAGAATATCCACAAAAATGGAGGCTTTTGCCTCCATTTTAAAAATCAAAAGAATGCGTATTGATTGTTTAAACAGAATAGTACATATCAAATTCAACAGGATGGGGTGTTGTTTCGTAACGCAAGACTTCTTGCATCTTTACTTGAATGAAGGAATTAATCTGATCATCATCAAAAACGTCGCCAGCTTTAAGAAAGCCACGATCTTTGTCAAGTGCTTCAAGCGCTTCACGCAGGCTTCCTGAAACAGTAGGGATTTCTTTAAGTTCCTTTAAGGGAAGATCATAAAGATCTTTATCCATAGCATGTCCGGGATGAATTTTGTTTTTGATGCCATCAAGACCAGCCATTAAAAGGGCTGCAAATGCCAAATAGGGATTTGCTGTTGGGTCTGGAAAACGCACTTCTACGCGTTTTGAATTTGGTGAGGAGCTCATAGGAATACGGCAAGATGCAGAACGATTACGTGCTGAATAGGCAAGAAGAACAGGAGCTTCATAACCAGGAACCAAACGTTTATAGGAGTTTGTGGATGGGTTTGTAAAAGCATTGATTGCTTTTGCGTGCTTAATAACACCACCGATAAAAAACAGACAGGTTTCTGATAGTCCGGCATATTCATTTCCTGCAAAAATGGGTTTGCCATCTTTCCAAATGGAAATGTGGACATGCATTCCAGAGCCGTTATCACCAAAAACTGGTTTTGGCATGAAGGTTGCTGTTTTCCCATAACTATTTGCTATTTGATGTACAACATATTTAAAAATTTGCATCTTGTCAGCCTCGCGAACAAGTGTATCAAAACGAATACCCAATTCATGTTGGCCTGCTGCTACTTCGTGATGGTGTTTTTCGACCTGTACGCCCATATCCTTGAGTGCTGTGAGCATTTCAGAACGCATATCTTGGCAGGAATCAATTGGCGGAACAGGAAGGTAGCCTCCCTTTATTCGTGGGCGATGCCCTAGATTTCCTGTTTCATATTCCGTATCATCATTGGAGGGAAGTTCACTTGAATCGAGTTTAAACCCTGTGTTGTAAGGGTCCGTTTTATAGCGCACATCATCAAAGATAAAAAACTCTGCTTCTGGACCTACATTGATTGTATCTCCAATGCCTAAAGATTTCATATAAACCTCAGCCCTTTTGGCGATAGAACGAGGATCTCTACGATAAAATTCACCAGAGACAGGATCAAGTACATCACAAAATATGACCAAAGTAGATTGAGCAAAAAAAGGATCAATGTGTGCTGTTTCTGGATCTGGCATTAAAACCATGTCAGATTCATTAATTGTTTTCCAACCAGCAATTGAAGAACCATCAAACATGACACCATCACTAAAAGTATCTTCGCTGATCTCTGCGATATCCATTGTAATGTGATGCAATTTTCCTCGTGGATCAGTAAAACGTAAATCAACAAAACGGATTTCGTTGTCTGTAATCTGTTTGATAATATCTGATGCGGTTGTCATATTCAATTTCCTTAATGTGGCGTTGAGGTGGATAAAAAAGTGAATTTTCTCGTTATTTATTAAAGGGCATCGATACCGGTTTCGTCCGTGCCTATACGAATTGCATCATCAATGGAAAAGACAAATATTTTTCCATCTCCTATATGTTTGGTTTGAGCTGCTTTACGTATTGCATCAACAGTTTGTTCCAGTTTTTCATCGGACACAACAATTTCAATCTTTACTTTAGGTAGAAAGTCAACAACATATTTCGTACCACGATAAAGTTCTGTATGTTCCCTTTGACGACCAAAACCTTTCGCTTCTGTTACTGTAATACCATGTAACCCAATTTTTTGAAGCGCTTCTTTCACTTCATCAAGTTTGAAAGGTTTTATAATGGCTTCAATTTTTTTCATGCTGAAATTATCTCCAACGTTATTTTGTCTTTTTAGACTGCATCACATTATATTGACAACTGTAAGATGTCCAACAGATACTTTGTGCACAAAAAGTCGCAAATAATGATACTCTAAGCTCTTTTAGGAGAGTTTCTTTTGTAGAATACAGTCAAACACTGTTTTTTGGGAAAAAACCTTACAATTCTTTTACAAGAATTCAAATTATACAATAAAAGAGTTTTGTTTCTTTTTTTTAGATAACACATTTACTTATAAGGATAATTAGACATTTTCCACATTAAATGAGAAACTCTAATAGCGTAGGATTTTCTCATTTTAGATCTTTTTGTCGTCAATCAATCAAAACAATACCTTTATATATCATAAATAGTACGAGTGTGTGGGTAACAACATTTGAAAAAAAATAAAATGTTTTTTATGAAAGCTTTCTATCACTAAAGGCTTTACAATATTAGGGAGTAGGGGAGATAAATATTGGAAAAGAGTGTGATGTTGCTGATTATGCTTCTTCATAAACGTAAAAATGGTGGTGTACAATAAATGAGTTTATCATTATAGCATTCATAGCTGCTGTTGTGAAATGGGCTTGGGAGCATTGAGAAATGTTTCTTTAAAACAGATGTGTGAATTGGCAATGCAAATATATTCCGTTTGGGGCGTTTTGTCCCTTCGTGAGGAATATGATCCCATTAAGGAACGCGATGAATAAAAGCGTGAAGCAATGGCAATCTTCATTATAAGATATTGCCGCGGATTCCTTTGAAATCATAAAGATAAATTAAGAAGTGATGTAAAGATAGGAACTTATTTATACCCTTAAAACTTCGTATTTTTCCCAGTTTAGGCTGTCTGGTCGTTTCAGGTATAAACAAAACAGAGAATAAATATGCAATTATGCGCGCATTCTTATTTGGCAATACGACAACTGAAACAGCTTATAAAGCGCTAAATTGTTTTTAGTCTTTGCTTCAAACGTGTTGCACTACTGGAATTAGGTGTTGGTTTACAGGTAATAATAAAAGTACAGGCTTTGTTAGTATGCTGTATTTTACAATAAAAAGCGTTTCTAAGAATTGGAATTATAGAGAGATGGGCGTAGTAAAACATCTTTTAGAAATTTTCCCGTATAGGAAGCGGGAACCTTAATGATGTCTTCAGGGCGTCCAATTGCAACAATTTCACCACCGCGATCTCCACCTTCTGGTCCTAAATCAATAATCCAGTCGGCTGTCTTTATAACATCAAGGTTATGTTCAATGACTATAACTGTGTTGCCCTGCTCGACTAGTTCGTGAAGCACTTCAAGAAGTTTGGAAATATCATGAAAATGTAAACCTGTTGTCGGTTCATCCAAAATATAGAGTGTACGTCCCGTTGTTTTACGAGAAAGTTCTTTCGCAAGTTTTACACGTTGTGCTTCCCCACCAGAAAGTGTGGTTGCTTGCTGTCCTACTTTTATGTAACCCAATCCTACTTTAATGAGAGTTTCCATTTTATTATGAATAGCGGGAATAGCTTGGAAAAATTCTTCTGCCTTTTCAATTGTCATATCCAAAATATCGGCTATAGACTGTCCTTTGAATTTTATTTCTAGTGTTTCTCGGTTATAGCGTTTTCCTTTACAGACATCGCAAGTAACATAGACATCAGGTAAAAAGTGCATTTCAATTTTGATGACTCCGTCGCCTTGACATGCTTCGCACCGTCCTCCTTTAACATTAAATGAAAAACGCCCAGCTTTGTAACCGCGGGCTTTTGATTCTGGAAGATCAGCAAACCACTCACGAATCGGTGTAAAAGCACCTGTATAGGTTGCGGGATTAGAGCGTGGGGTGCGTCCAATAGGGGACTGGTTGATATCAATGACTTTATCAAGAAATTCTAATCCTTCAATTTTGTCATAGCTGGCAGGGCTGTGATGAGAGCCCATGATATGATGTGATGCTGCTTTGAAAAGCGTTTCAATAAGAAATGTTGATTTTCCTCCTCCAGAAACACCAGTTATGCATGTGAAGGTTCCAAGAGGAATATTCGCATTGATATTTTTGAGGTTATTGCCTTTGGCGCCAATGACTTTAAGTGTTTTCGTTTTTGATATTTTGCGTCGCTTTGTCGGCATTTTAACAGCCATTTTTCCTGAAAGGTATTGGCCTGTGAGAGAGGCTGAATTTTCTATAATTTCCTGCGGTGTCCCTTGCGCTATGATTTCTCCACCATGAACGCCCGCGGCAGGCCCCATATCGACAACATAGTCTGCTGTGAGAATAGCATCTTCATCATGTTCAACAACAATAACTGTATTGCCAAGATTGCGCAAATGACGCAGCATTTCCAAAAGGCGTTCATTATCGCGTTGGTGTAAACCGATAGATGGTTCATCTAAAATATAAAGAACGCCTGTAAGACCAGAACCAATTTGGGATGCCAACCGAATGCGTTGGCTTTCTCCCCCTGAAAGCGTTCCTGAATTTCGAGACAAGGTAAGATATTCCAATCCTACATGATTTAAAAAAGCCAAGCGTTCACGAATTTCTTTTAAAATACGTACGGAGATATTACGTTGTTTTTCTGTGAGATATTGATGAACATTGGCAAACCAATCATCTGCCTTTAGAATAGAAAGATCTGATATTTGCCCAATATGCATTCCGTTTATTTTTACAGCAAGTGCCTCTGGTTTTAAACGATAACCGTGACAAGCTGGGCAGGGCGAAGAAGACATATAACGTTCGATTTCTTCTCGAGACCAAGCAGAATCGGTTTCTTTCCAGCGTCTCTCCATATTAGGGATGATTCCTTCAAAGGGTTGGGTCATTTTATGCGAACCAGAATTATTTTTATAGATAAAAGAAATTTCATCTCTTTTTGTACCGTAGAGAATAGCCTGTTGTGCTTCACTAGAGAGTTCACACCATTGATCTGTGAGTTTGAAACCGTAAGCTTTTCCTAATGCTTCTAAGGTTTGACTATAATAAAGTGAATCCGATTTAGCCCAAGGAGCAATGGCTCCATTCTTTAGGGTAAGGTTTTTATTTGGCACAATTTTTAGTGGATCCATTGCCTTTTTGATACCCAATCCATCGCAGAGAGGACAGGCCCCAAAAGGATTATTGAACGAAAAAAGGCGTGGTTCAATTTCAGGAATAGAGAAACCCGATACTGGGCAGGAAAACTTTTCTGAAAAAATGAGCCGTTTGTGTGTATCATTTTTTGATTTATGAGCAGATTCCTTTGTCGTTTCTTTTTGTGCTAAGGGTTGGTCTGCCATTTCAGCTATGGCAAGTCCATTTGCTAGCTGTAAACAGGCTTCTATACTATCAGCCAAGCGAGAGGTGATATCCTTCTGTACAACAATGCGGTCTACCACGACATCGATGTCGTGTTTATATTTTTTATCAAGAGGTGGAATATCAGCGATTTCATAGAATTTTCCATCAACTTTAGCGCGTTGAAATCCTCTTTTTAAAAGTTCTGTTAGCTCTTTTTTATATTCTCCCTTTCGTCCTCGCACTAAGGGTGCCATAATAAAAATTCGTGTTCCTTCTGGTAAGGACATAATTTGATCCACCATTTGACTTACTGTCTGGCTTTCAATAGGAAGTCCTGTTGCAGGAGAATGAGGAATACCAATACGTGCAAAGAGAAGACGCATGTAATCGTGGATTTCAGTAACGGTACCTACCGTTGAACGAGGGTTGCGACTGGTTGTTTTTTGTTCAATGGAGATAGCTGGAGAGAGACCGTCTATGCGGTCGACATCGGGTTTTTGCATGACTTCCAAAAATTGGCGTGCATAGGCTGAAAGGCTTTCGACATAGCGACGTTGTCCTTCAGCGTAAATTGTATCAAACGCTAAAGATGATTTCCCTGATCCAGAAAGTCCTGTTATAACAATGAGTTTGTCACGAGGCAGATCAAGATCAATATTTTTAAGGTTATGCTCACGTGCACCGCGAATGGAGATATATTTTTGATGAGTCATACTTTATCCTTGGCATATGTGGCAAAAATTGAGCACCTAAAATGGAATAAAACTGTTTTTTTAGAATTACAATGTGTTTAACTGCTTTAATGCAAAAGGAAGGTATAAGTTTTGTGAAAAAAATACAAATGAGCAGCTTTTTATTCTCTCGTGGTGGAATAAACTATGTGTTTTTATCATCTTTTGGTATAATTACACTCAATACAGTATTGAGAAAGGATAGCATACCCATATTGATGGTCAATTGCGACATGTAAATTGAAGGTCAAGATGGTTATAACTGTTATAGAACAGAGTACTTTACGAATTAAAATTTTGGAGTTTATACGATGGCTGGTAGCCTTAATAAAGTTATTTTGATTGGTAATCTTGGTGCCGATCCTGAAATCCGCCGTTTGAATTCTGGTGATCAAGTGGCAAATCTGCGTATTGCTACTTCAGAAAGTTGGCGCGATCGGAATACAAATGAGCGAAAAGAACGCACTGAGTGGCATAGTATTGTTATTTTTAATGAAAACCTTGTCAAAGTTGCAGAGCAATATTTAAAAAAAGGCAGCAAAATTTATATTGAGGGGCAGTTACAGACACGAAAATGGCAAGATCAAAATGGAAATGACCGTTATACAACAGAGATTGTTTTGCAAAAGTACCGTGGCGAATTACAAATGCTTGATGGGCGGGGAGCTGCGAGCGGGGAGCAAGGAGCAAGTCAAGGGGGGAGTTATAGTGGTGGCTTTGCCGATAGTCACTCAAATCAGAGAAATACTTTTGGTCAAAATAATAATCAATTGGGAGAAAGTTTTTCACACAAATTAGATGATGATGTCCCTTTTTAAGAGTCTTTAAATTGCAGTGTTATGATCATTTTATGGTTTGCTTGTTTCAGATTTTTGAAGTTTAGCGAAGTGAAAATTGTTAATTATTATTGGTAATTTAAAATATAAATTAATAACATCTTGAAAAATATTGTTAAATTTCTTTTTTATCATGGGAGAGAAATTAGCATTTTGGTGTATTTTTCGCTATAAATAAAGTGAAATGATTCTTTTTTGAAAGTTTTGAAATTGTGACCGATCTTACTCCACACCCAGAACGTGATGTGCTAACCGGTATTGAACCAATCAGTATTATTGATGAAATGCAACGCTCCTATCTCGATTATGCGATGAGCGTGATTGTTTCACGTGCACTCCCCGATGTCCGTGATGGTCTTAAGCCTGTTCATCGACGTATCCTTCATGCTATGAATGAGATGGGGCTTTCTTTCAATAAGTCGTATCGTAAATCTGCTGGTGTTGTTGGTGAGGTTATGGGGAAATTTCATCCCCATGGTGATGCTTCAATTTACGATGCATTAGTGCGTATGGCGCAGGACTTTTCTTTAAGAAATCCATTAATTGATGGTCAGGGAAATTTTGGTTCCGTTGATGGTGATCCACCTGCGGCCATGCGCTATACTGAGTGTCGTTTAGAAAAAGTTTCAGAAGAACTTTTAGCTGATATTGATAAAGATACTGTTGATTTTCAGGATAATTACGATGGGCGTGAGCGTGAACCGGTTGTCTTGCCAGCGCGTTTTCCCAATCTTTTGGTTAATGGGTCAGGGGGGATTGCTGTGGGAATGGCAACCAATATTCCTCCCCATAATCTTGGTGAAGTCGTTGATGGTTGTATCGCTTTGATTGATAATCCCGATATCACACTCGATAAAATAATTGAAATTATTCCTGGTCCGGATTTTCCTACAGGGGGCATTATCCTCGGACATTCTGGTGTTCGTGCAGCTTATGAAACAGGGCGTGGCTCAATCATTATGCGTGCTAAAGTTGAGATCGAAGAGATTCGCAGTGGTCGACAAGCAATTATTGTGAGTGAGATCCCTTATCAAGTTAATAAGGCAACGATGATTGAGAAAATGGCCGAATTGGTGCGCGATAAACGCATTGAAGGAATCTCTGATTTGCGTGACGAATCTGATCGTGATGGATATCGGGTCGTTATTGAGCTGAAGAAAGATGTTGTTGCGGAAGTTGTTTTAAACCAATTATATCGGTATACGCCGCTGCAAACTTCCTTTGGTTGTAATATGGTTGCTTTGAATGGGGGAAAACCCGAACAGATGACGTTGCTTGATATGCTTCGTGCATTTGTTTCTTTTCGGGAAGAAGTTGTCAGTCGGCGAACAAAATATCTTTTGCGTAAAGCGCGTGAGCGAGCACATGTTTTGGTTGGTCTTGCCCTTGCTGTTGCCAATATTGATGAAATTATAGCGCTTATTCGCAAAGCTCCTGATCCGCAGACAGCACGTGCACAGTTAATGGAGCGACGCTGGCCAGCGATGGATGTTGCGCCTTTGATTAAACTTATTGATGATCCTCGTCATATTATTCATGAGGATGGTACTTATAATCTCTCTGAAGAACAGGCGCGTGCTATTTTAGAATTGCGTTTGCAACGATTGACAGCCCTTGGGCGTGATGAAATTGCTGATGAATTGAATAAAATTGGCGTGGATATCGCTGACTATCTTGAGAT
The DNA here is from genome assembly GCF_042195105.1 of Bartonella sp. CL436QHHD. Classification (NCBI taxonomy): domain Bacteria; kingdom Pseudomonadati; phylum Pseudomonadota; class Alphaproteobacteria; order Hyphomicrobiales; family Bartonellaceae; genus Bartonella; species Bartonella sp. CL436QHHD. The sequence continues at coordinate 72,520 of NZ_JBHINR010000023.1, forward strand.
CTTGGCATCACGCGTGCGGATTATGTGTATTGTTAAGGATGAGTTGAGTGCTCTTCGTGAGGAGTTTGCAACGCCGCGACGTACCGTATTTGGTTTTGGTAGCGCTGAGATGGAGAGTGAAGATCTGATCGCGCCAGAGGATATGGTGGTAACGGTAAGCCATAGTGGTTATATTAAGCGTGTGCCTCTTAATACCTATCGTGCACAGCGACGTGGTGGTAAGGGGCGTTCTGGTATGTCCACGAAGGATGAGGATTTTGTAACGCGGTTGTTTGTTGCCAATACGCATACTCCGGTTCTTTTCTTTTCATCACGTGGGATTGTTTATAAGGAAAAAGTTTGGCGACTGCCGCTGGGGACACCCCAATCGCGTGGGCGGGCTTTGATCAATATGCTTCCCTTACAACAAGGTGAGCGTATTACAACGATTATGCCTTTGCCTGAAGATGAAGCGAGCTGGAGTGCATTAGATATTATGTTTGCGACAACACGTGGAACTGTGCGTCGTAATAAATTATCAGATTTCGTTCAGGTTAATCGTAATGGTAAAATTGCGATGAAACTTGATGAAGAAGATGAAATTCTTTCTGTTGAAACCTGTACAGAACATGATGATGTTGTTCTAACAACAGCCAATGGACAATGTATCCGTTTTCCAGTTGTTGATGTTCGGGTCTTTGCTGGGCGTAATTCTGTGGGAGTTCGTGGTATCAATTTAGCTAAAGGCGATAAAGTCATTTCGATGACAATTTTAGAGCATGTCGAGGCGACGTCCATTGAGCGTTCTGCTTATATTAAACGTGTAATGAATGAACGGCGTGCTTCTGGTGCAGATGCTGATGTTGAAGATGTTATAACTCTTGATGAAGAAGATGGGGGTGCTGAAACAGAGTTAACAGATGAACGTTATGCAGAACTTCATGCACGTGAACAAATGCTTTTGACAGTGAGTGAGTTTGGTTATGGTAAACGTTCTTCTTCCTATGAGTTCCGGATTTCGGGACGTGGCGGAAAGGGGATTCGCGCAACAGATCCATCTAAAACAGCTGAAATTGGTAAATTAGTAGCGGCTTTTCCGGTGAAGGCGCAAGATCAAATTATGTTGGTATCAGATGGGGGGCAGCTTATTCGTGTCCCTGTTGAGGGAATTCGTACTGCTGGGCGCTCAACTAAGGGAGTCACAATTTTTAATACAGCCAAAGGTGAAAGAGTCGTATCGGTTGAACGTATTTCTGAACCTGAAGATGATACGAGTTCATTAGATGATGAAGGTGAGAAGCATTCTGATACAGTTGATATGAGCGAAGAAAAATAATTTTTAAGAGGAAGGAGTAAAGTCATGAAAATTGCTCTTTACGCGGGTTCTTTTGATCCTCTTACAAATGGTCATCTTGATGTTTTGAAAGGGTGTTTTGTGTTAGCTGATAAGGTGGTCGTCGCTATAGGGATACAGGCTGACAAAAAAACACTTTTTAGCTTCGAAGAGCGTGTTGATTTCATTACGCAGGTCGGGAAAGACTTGTTTGGTGCAGATTCTAATCGATTGCAGGTTCTTTCATTTAGCAACCTTCTCATTGAGAAGGCGCGTGAAGTTGGTGCTTCATTTCTCATTCGTGGATTGCGTGATGGTACTGATCTTGATTATGAAATGCAAATGGCCGGGATGAATGGCGTTATGGCTCCTGAATTGCAAACTGTTTTTTTGCCGGCAAGTGTTTCTGGGCGTGCGATAACTTCTACATTGGTACGCCAAATTGCCTCTATGGGAGGTGATGTAACACCATTTGTACCGCCCAATGTTGCACAAGCTTTGAGCTCGAAATTCCAATCTTTTAGGGGAGAATAATTGTGTCTCGTAGAATTTTTGCTGTTTTGATATGTGTGTTTTGTTTTTTTTCATTGTCCGCTGTCGCTGGTAATCCTAGACCAGCAAGCGATGCAAGCCTTCTTGTTTTATCTCTCAAAGATGGTGATGTCATTATTCGTCTGCGTCCTGATTTGGCGCCAAAACATGTTGCGCAAATCAAAAGATTAACAGAGGAGGGGGCCTATAATAATGTTGTGTTTCATCGCGTTATTCCTAATTTCATGGCACAAACTGGTGATGTAGAATTTGGAAAAAAAGGCAGTAGAGATTTTGATCTGAAACGCGTTGGTATGGGTGGCTCAAATTATCCCAATATACCGGCAGAGTTTTCAAAACAGCCGTTTAAGCGTGGTACAGTTGGGATGGCACGGTCACAAGATCCGGATTCCGCGAATTCTCAATTCTTCATTTGTTTTGATGATGCTGCTTTTTTAAACGGTCAGTATACGGTTGTTGGAGAGGTTATAAAGGGGATGGATGTTGTTGATAAAATAAAAAAAGGTACGACAAATAATAATGGATCTGTAAAAAATCCTGATGTTATTAATGCTGCTACTTTACAAGTTGAGAAATGAATCAAGGGAGCTTTCCATATGGCTGAGAATAAAAATCCAGAAAATACTTTAATTCTTGAAACAACAAAGGGCAGAGTTGTTATTGAGCTTTTTGCTGATTTAGCACCTTGTCATGTTGCACGTATTAAAGAATTGGTACGTGAAGGTGCTTATGATAATGTTATTTTCCATCGCGTTATTGATGGTTTTATGGCGCAAACAGGGGATGTGCAATTTGGAAAGAAGGATAGTGAAAAATTCAATTTATCACGTGCGGGTATGGGGGGGGCAGAAAAACCAAATTTAACAGCAGAGTTTTCAAATCTTTCTCATAAGCGTGGTACAGTTTCTATGGCACGGAGTCAGAATCCAAATTCTGCTAACTCTCAGTTTTTTATTTGTTTTGCAGATGCTCCGTGGCTTGATCGTCAATATTCCATATGGGGGCAGGTTGTTGAAGGTATGGAAAATGTTGATAAAATTAAACGTGGTGAACCTGTTTCAGATCCAGATTCAATTACCAAAGCCATTATTGCTGCGGATGCAAAATAGTATAAACTATACTGATTTTAATTGTAAGTTTCTAAGAAAAAAATACTCTTTTCTGATCAATAAAGGCACACAAAACTCTTTTGTAGTATCACGCTTACCTTTTATAATTTCGAGCTAACTAAGCATTGTCCTTATATTTCCTTCAATCGGATCTTCCTTAAGAATATAACGCAAAGGATTTGTACAAACACTTGTCAGAATAAGAAAACGCAAAGTCTGTCGTATTATGGTTGTTGTTTGGCAAAGTGTTTTATAAAAAATTTGGCAGTTCTCTTCCATCCATTGTCGGTCTTAATAGTTTTATGATGTTACTTTCCTGAGAGAGCGTGTGCTTTTGTTTCTGCTTGTAAATCAACATCCAATCCTAATGCAGAAGCATGTTTGAAACACATATTAAGACGGATAAGAGCTTTACTCGCTCATCCAGTTTTCTTAGCAAGGTGGAAAACCAGCATTTATATATATATTGGCGTAATATTTAAATAAGAAGACAGTTTAATCTTAGAAGAATATAATAAAGGCGCAGAAGTGAAATAAATGGCTAGTCTTGCCATCTCCTTTTTAATTCAACTTTACTTTTTTAAGTATCTAACGCAATATCTTTTAAATAATGAAGATTATGCATGGACTTACGCTTTTATTTTTCTCGTTTTTTTATAGAGGAACGCTCCAAACAGAATACACTTGTGTTGCATATTTACGTGTTTTTTTAAGAAGCATTTCTCAGTACATATCAACATTCACTTCCACGATGACATTCATGGCATGTATAGTTTTAAAGCTATAAATAGTATAAAATATTATGCACCACCATCTTTAAAGCTTGTGAAGGAGCAAACGGGTACCATCATACGCTTTTTCAGCCTCCAATGTTACGATAGAGCTTTGGTATTTGAGTATCTTTACAAAAAGCATTTTTAGTTTTTTAAAGTATTTTTATTTACACGTTAATTTCTTTTGTGAATTATCTCCAATGCCAAGAGCTATCTCAATATTGTGAGTGGATAAATGATTATGTTCATTTGCACTTTTATTAAGCGTGAGGATCGCTGTGCCCAGTAGATGAAAAATTTTTATCTGTAAAAGTTAAAGAATATTGTGAGCTGTACAATGCGTTCAAAATTTTCTTTTATGGGTACAAAGTTACTGCTTATGGAAGTATGTGAAGATGAAATTATTGTGATAATAATTTTGCAGTTCTGTTAAGGATAAGCGTAGGTATTTTGAGGTATGATATTATAAGGATTTTACTATTTTTCTAGAGTTAGATTATCACTTTTATTATGGTGATTTCTTAACAAGAAATGTTCTTTTATCTCGTTTAATTTTTGATGCTGGTTACAATATTGAGCGAATCAAAAATTAATTCATAAAGCTTATGACAATGCGCGTAAGGGGATATCTTTTTTCTTTCTATAGAGATATGCATTGATGGAATCAAAAAGACGAGAGTTATGATAAAGACATTTCATTATAGAAAAATTGCTCAAGATGGGTATGCACGTCGAGGAGAAATTATAACGGGGCGAGGATGTGTTCGTACACCCGCATTTATGCCTGTTGGGACGGCAGGAACTGTTAAGGCTATGTATATGGATCAAATTCGTGATCTTGGTGCAGATATCATTTTGGGGAATACTTATCATTTAATGTTACGTCCAGGAGCTGAACGTGTTGCGCGTTTGGGAGGATTACATGAATTTTCACGCTGGAGCGGACCTATTTTAACCGATTCTGGTGGCTTTCAGGTTATGTCATTGGCGGGAATCCGTAAAATTACTGAACAAGGTGTGATTTTTCGCTCTTACATTAATGGAGCTTACTATGAAATGAGTCCAGAGCGTTCTATTGAAATTCAAGGACTTCTTGGTGCGGATATCCAGATGCAGTTGGATCAATGTATTGCATTACCAGCAACTGAAAAAGAAATGGAAGAAGCTATGGAACTTTCATTGCGGTGGGCGCTGCGTTGTAAAACAGCTTTTGGAGATCAGCCAGATAAAGCATTGTTTGGGATTGTTCAAGGTGGTGATAATATGAAACTGCGTGAACGTTCTGCTCAAGCATTAAAAGAAATGGATTTAAAAGGTTACGCTATTGGAGGGCTTGCTGTTGGTGAGCCGCAGAGTGTTATGACAGCAGTATTGGATACTACTTGTCCGATTTTACCAGAGGATAAACCACGCTATCTTATGGGAGTAGGGACACCTGATGATATTTTACAAAGTGTTGCACGTGGTGTTGATATGTTTGATTGTGTTATGCCAACGCGTGCAGGACGTCATGGTTTAGCTTTTACCCGCTTTGGTAGAATTAATTTGCGTAATGCGCGTTATGCAGAAGATCCACATCCTCTTGATCCACAGTCACTTTGTCCAGCAGCACATGATTATAGTTGTGCTTATTTGCATCATTTGATCAAATCTGGTGAATCTCTTGGGGGGATGTTGTTGACTTGGAATAATCTTTTTTATTATCAACAACTTATGCAGGGAATTCGTGATGCCATTGAGGAAGGCTGTTATGCTGATTTTTGCGCTGAAACGCGTGCTCTATGGGCACAAGGACGCTAAAATATTAATCGTAATATAACGCCTCATTTTTTTATTGAATTTATTCTCGCACTTACAAATTTAGTTAAAAATATGAAATTAGAAACATCTTCCAAAATTATAAAATTTCACTATCTTAAAATATAACAGTGCGGTTTTATAAGGGCACATATTCTGTTTCTAATTACTATATAAAAACAGAAACTGTTACTCCGGTACGCGCTACCTGATCCGGAGAAAAACAGTTTTTCTGTTTCTGATGACTGTTTACAGCAACAATGTTAATGAGGCGTTAGCGAACTCTTAAAGAAGTATGAAAATTGTATTTTTATGAGATATTTTGTGTTTTTTATTATTAAAGGTAAAGAATGGATTATATACAATCGAACAGATAAATTTTTAGAAAATTAAAATAAAACTAAAATAAGATTACATATTTAAAATGTTATAATTTTATATTGTTATTATTTTTATATATTAATTATATATTAATATAAATATTATTTACAGAGATTTATATAATATTATTAATATTGTAAAACTAAAAAGCTATAGTTTTAATGTAATAAAAATTACATATTAATCACAATAATTATCATATATTATAAAATATAAATAGATATATTTAAACAAAACTTATTATATTTGTTTTGTACTTTGTTTATATAATTTATATGAAAATAATCATAATATATTTACGTGAATATTTTAATTTACAGATAGTGAGTTAGATATCTGATGCGATTCCTCTGTGAGGGAGGGGGAAAGATGCCTAAAAGAGGATATTTAATAAATCTAGAAACCAAGCACTATTATCATGAGAATTTTTTAAAGACTCTATAATAATTTATAAGAATGGCCTAAAGTTGAAATTATAGCTTATCGATTTGGGGGATCTGCATTTAGGTAGCAAAAATAAAGCAACAATAATTGGGGGAGAAGTTTTATCTTTGTATCAAGATAATGATGAGATATTGTTCACTTGTTTGAAATGCATTATTCAGCAAATTTTAGAATTATTTATAGGGTATAGTATATCGTTGTAAAATAAAGTTTTCACTGTAAAATTTCAACGGCTGAAAAGAGGAGACAAAGTTTATTATCTGGTATATCTGATAGAAATAGGTGAATGTGAATACGTCTATGACCTTGAGGTTTTCAAAGATTTTCCATTAAAGAATCTTACTTAAAACTCCATAAAATGCTTTATATATAAAAATATTTCTAAAACTTTATTGGGGACTATTGGGCATGCGTATAACAATGTTTTGAATTTTTGTTTGTGTGTATTACAGATATTTACAGTTAAAACTCCTATCCAGAAGTGATGATATGAGGGATTCTTATCAACAAAAGGTTCTTGCATTGGGAATTGATTCGAGAATACGACGTTTAATAATTTTAGCTCTTGCCGTGGGCAGTTTTGCTATTGGTACTGCAGAGTTTGTTGCAATGGGGCTACTGCCAGAGATGGCACGAAGTTCCTATGTTGATATTCCTACCGCTGGTCAATATATTTCTGCTTATGCATTAGGAGTTGTGATTGGAGCACCTCTTTTAGCTGTGGCAACAGCTCAGGTATCACGCAAAACTGTTTTGATAGGCTTGATGCTTTTTTATGCCTTAGCAAATATTGCTAGTGCCTTTGTTTCTGATTTTAGCATATTAGTAGTATTACGCTTTCTCAGTGGACTTCCCCATGGAATCTATTTTGGACTTGCGGCTATGGTTGCCTCTTCAATGGTAGAAATGAAAGAACGTTCTAAAGCTGTTGGATATGTTATGCTTGGCTTAACAATTGCAACCGTTTTGGGAGCACCCAGTGCTACTTGGATTGGTCAACTTATTGGTTGGCAGATTGCTTTTGTCCTTGTGGGGATGATCGCTTTATTATGTTGTTTGCTTATTTGGAATTTTTTTCCTTGTGATTCAAGTTTTCCAAAAACGAATCCTTTGCAAGAAATGGGTGCATTAAAGCAAAAGCAGGTGTGGCTTCTTTTGTTGATGGTGTCGGTGGGAGCGTCAGGATTATTTTCTGTTTTCACTTATATCAAGCCAACATTAATGCATATTTCTGGTGTTTCACTTGAGTTGGTACCATTTATTATGCCGTTAGTTGGATTGGGAATGGTGATAGGAAATCTCTTGGGGCCTAAATTAGCTGTTAAAATTGGTATTTCGCCGATGATATTTTTTTCTATGCTTTGGAGCGTATTTGTTTTTTTTATTTTTTTCTTTTTATCCTATGCTCCGTTAACAGCGGCAATAGGATGCTTTTTTGTTGGAACTTCTTTTGCTGCTATGCCTTCTATACAAACAAAAATTATGGATGTTGCACTACAGGGACAGATTTTGGCAGGAGCATTAATGCAGTCTGCTTTTAATATTGCCAACGCTCTTGGTGCAGAATCTGGAGCATTAGTTTTAAAATTGGGTTATAGTTATGAATATACAGCTGTTTTAGGAAGTGTTCTAACTTTGTGTGGATTAATGGTTTTTTGCGTCTCATGGTATATGGAGAAGCATGTTTAATGTTTTTCATTTTTAAAATGAAGAAGGTATTTTTATGTTTATTTAATTATTGGAATGTCCTGTTGGATTTTTTAACATGCAGTAAGAAATGCGCAGCGCTAATGGAATAGCAAAACAAAATAAAAAACCAATGAGCACTACAAGAAGAGTTTTTGCTGCTAAGATCATTCCTATTGTTCCTCCAGGATTAAAGAGTCCGGCAAGATTGGTGATAACTCCGGCTAGAGTTGCACTCAATGCAGCTGAAAATAGTTGTACGGAGGTAAGGGATTCACTGGCACGGAGAGCATCTTCATCATTTGTACATTGTAAAATTCGTGTGAGCAAATGTGGCCATGCTATGCCCGCACTGATTCCAATAGAAAATAGTGCTAAGCAAATAATAAAAATATATTCAAGCGTGGAAACTTCTGTTGGTATGAGCCATAAAAGAATCGCTATGCCTAACAGTTTTAATAGGGGCGAGTATATAATGATGTTGCGAATTTTTTTTGTGGAGACAGCAGCACTTGAGAGGGCTCCACACGTCCACCCTAGGCTCATAAGTGTTGCTATATAACCGGCTATAAGTGGAGCTTGTCCATGAAGTTCTTGAAGAAAAAGTGGTAAATAAAGTTCTATACTGTACACGACTGTTGTCATAACGAGTATTAATGCGTAAACAGGAAAAATTTCAGAAGAGAAAGAAAAGGATTTGCGCGGCAACATAGGATGAAAGCTATATGATTCGATTTTTGCTAAAACAAAGAGAAGACTAAGTCCAATAACTAATCCGCAAATTTTTGCCATTGTTGTGTCCATAGCTCCTCCAACAGAGATGATAAAAATCAATAAGGTGAGTGTGAGAAGCTGGAGAAGAGGGAGGGGGGATGTTGGAACATAGTTTTCATTCTTTTTGGGTAAAATTTTAAAGGCTATGAGTGAGAAGAATATAGCTAATGCGCCAATGATCCAAAAGGATGCTCTCCATAGGCCATAATATACAGAAATTCCTCCGATTGCTGGTCCTAACAAGGTTGATATTCCCCACATTCCAGAGATAACACTTAATGCGTGTGACCATAAAGATGGGCTGAAAACAATACGTACCATGGAATAGGATAGAGATAACAAAGAACCACTTCCCAATCCTTGAATAAAGCGTCCTATTAAAAATAATGGCATAGATGAAGAAATGCTGCACAGGAAAGTGCCTAGGGTAAAGATAAGACCAGAGATAACATAAGCGTTGCGAGGACCTAATTTCCCTAATATTTTTGTTGCAAGTGAAGTACCAAGGAGTGAAGCTGTAATAAAGACAGTCGCCACCCAAGAATAATATTCATTGCCAATATGATTTATAAGGGAAGGTAAAATAGTAATGACAATATAAACATTGGTAGCGTGTAATATAACACCACCTGTAAACGTTAAAAAGCAAAGACCATTTTTACCCAATAAAAGCTCAGACCAGCTCTGTTGTTTCACTGCTTTTTGCTATTTAATAAAAATTTATCCTCTTTTTACTTATAAGGTACTTCTTTGAATTTGCCAAGAGAAATTCAAAGCTCTGTTTAGAGCTTTGAATTTTAATTTAATTAATAACTTAATTGCCCATTGCTTTTTTGAGATTCTCATCAATTTTATCGAGGAAACCTGTTGTAGAAAGCCATTTTTGTTTAGGCCCAATCAAAAGTGCGAGATCTTTAGTCATAAAACCTTCTTCGACGGTTTTAATACAAACTTCTTCCAATGTCGTGGAAAAGTTTTTTAATTTCTCATTGTTATCTAGTTTAGCACGGTGCGCCAGTCCACGTGTCCATGCGAAAATAGATGCAATAGAATTTGTTGATGTTTCTTCGCCTCTTTGATGCTGACGGTAATGGCGTGTTACGGTGCCGTGTGCCGCCTCTGCTTCAACAATTTTACCATCAGGTGTCATGAGAACAGAAGTCATGAGACCAAGAGAACCAAAGCCTTGGGCAACAATATCAGATTGGACATCACCATCATAGTTTTTACATGCCCATACGTATCCACCTGACCACTTTAATGCAGAAGCAACCATATCATCAATAAGACGGTGTTCGTAATATAATTTACGGTTTTCAAATTCAGTTTTAAATTCCATATCGAATATTTCTTGAAAGATATCTTTAAAACGACCATCGTAAGCTTTTAGAATGGTATTTTTTGTTGAAAGATAAACTGGAACATTCCGTTGTAGTCCATAATTAAAGGATGCGCGGGCAAAATCACGAATTGACTCATCAAGGTTATACATAGCCATGGCAACCCCTGCGCTTGGAGCATCAAAAACATCATGTTCAATAACTTGATTGTCATCACCTACAAATTTAATACTTAATTTCCCTTTTCCTGGAAATTTAAAATCTGTTGCCTTGTATTGATCGCCAAAAGCGTGACGTCCTATAATAATTGGCTTTGTCCAGTTAGGAATAAGGCGAGGGACATTTTTACAGATAATGGGTTCGCGAAAAATGACTCCTCCTAAAATATTGCGGATTGTACCATTAGGTGATTTCCACATTTTTTTTAGGTTAAATTCTTTAACGCGTGCCTCATCAGGTGTGATGGTTGCGCATTTTATACCAACCCCATATTCTTTTATAGCATTGGCAGAATCGATTGTTACTTGATCATTGGTTGCATCACGATTTTCGACGGAAAGATCATAATACTTTAGATCAATGTCGAGGTAGGGATGGATTAATTTATCTTTGATATATTTCCAGATGATGCGGGTCATCTCATCCCCATCAAGTTCAACAACGGGGTTTTCTACTTTGATCTTTACCATTAGAAATCCTTTTTCTTTTAAGCGATACTACTTGTATAACACTTTCAAGTTTATAATGAAAAGTAAAAACAAGGGAAAAAAGCATTCAAATATGAACTTTTAGAATATATTATCATAGAGTGTAAAATTTTGTTTGAGGGTTTAATCTTTGAAAAGAAGTGATGTGTTTATAAATCTATAAGTATTCTATGATTGATGAAGAATCTGTTTAATAGATAAGGTAGTTAGATCACCGAGAGACGGGGATTATGCGTTTTTATTATCAGAGATTCCATTTAATAAATTGATCGTATTCTGAATTATAGTTTCTTGATTTGTTGTGTGAGGTGAATAAGCATCTATTTTTTATATTGCTATTTCAACTCTAAGATTACGGTTTGTTTATTTATAAAAAGTTTAATGTGATAACAAAGGCACTGTAATTAGAAATGCTTCATATAAAATGCGTTTGGGATAAACTTCAGTTTTGAAGGTTGGAAAAAACGTATAAATGATGTGGCTGGTTTAATTTAAAAATTAACAGCATACGCAAGAATATGACTTATAAAATTACCGTATCGCGAGCTAGAATACTCTAATTCTTATATTTTATAGATTCTTATTGTTATAACTGTGCGCAGTAAAGCACTATCCTCGAAATGCAACAAAGAAATTAATCACCTAATGATTCTTGTATCCTTTTTACAAAGAGATTCCTTTTAAAATCTTGTTCTCTCGTCTTTATTTATGCATCCCTCATTTTTAAAAACACAAATAAAATGAATATATTACACATAGAAAAAAGGAGGATGGTACGCCCAAGGGGAATCGAACCCCTGTTTCCGCCGTGAAAGGGCGATGTCCTAACCGCTAGACGATGGGCGCAAACCAATGATGAGGCTTATAGAGAGGATCTTTTTACTTCGCAAGCCCTCTGTGTCATTTTTTTTTGAAAAAAGTGTGTTTTATTGAATAATTTTTGAGAAACTCTTGTTTGAATCATCTTATTTTCTAAGATTTTTTGTAGAAAAAATGTAAAGTTATCATCATTGATAGAAAGTTTTGATGTGGGTATCATCTCAGCAAATGATATTTGCATTTATTTTCAGTTTGAAAAGTAGGCAAAAATGATCAAAACAGCATTTTAAATGTATTTATTTTTTACATATTTTATCGTTTGTTATCTTTGTTGTCACATGAGAATATTATTTAACTTGCTTGAAAGAGCCTTTATACGGAAGATTTCTCATTTGAGCTTATCATAAAGCAAAAACTGTATAATTTATAAAGTAGAAATACAATATTTATTACCAAATTAACAAATGATACTAATCATACAAAAGTTTTTTTATGAATAATCCATAGATTACTTACAATTTAACAAAATATAAATAGATATCTGTATAATAAAAATGAAAATATTAAATCAATTTTTATAGAATATATTAAAAATATTTTTTATATTTACTTTTACATGTCTGTAAGAAATTTAAGATTAAAAAACCTTCATTTGCTCTTTTATATATTGAGAAGGTTCTTGATTTGAAAATGAATTAGCGTGGATAAAGGGTAGATTGAGTTTTTTCTCATTTCAATTCGCTAGTTTTTTAAAGAGGTGGCAATAAGTTGAGATAAAATATTCAAATTTTGAAACTTTATTCTCTATATTTATAATATTTCAGAATTATGGTGTGCGCATATTAAGTTTTGTTTTTTACTTTAATGTAAGGTTCTATTTTGATATATGAGTGCGTTAAGATTTTGCATTAAAGATTTATATTTAAAGCTATGGAATGGTAGGAAGAAATGTGTTATTATGTACTGATCTACTTTATTTTATCCATTCTCTTAATTTATCATATAAAAGAATGTTTTTTGTTCCATACTTGTTGATTTAGAAGAGATGTTTTATTCTTTCTTACTAAGTCTTCAATATTCTTTAACTTGTTATTGATTATTTTTTAGAACTTTTCTTTATGGAAACTTGCATTTATCAGTTTTACAGATTTTCATTCTGAATTAAATATTTTATAAAGATTCTGAAATCTTTGAAGACAATAAATATTATATTTTTAGGAATGTTGATTGAACAAGCGGGGATAATTCTATTGGAAAAAATGAAGTGAATAGAGCGGGGTATTTCTTTTGTTCTTATGGATGTAAATATTCTTTGTGTTGATTGGCACATCATTTAAACGATTTTTCAATGAAGATAGGGATCAGTGGTTAATAATGGCAGAAGCTTTAAAAGTTGGTGTTGCGGGACTTGGTACGGTTGGTACTTCAGTTGTTCGAGCTCTATGTGAAAAAGCGAATAGTTTAGCTTGTCAATGTGGGCGATTCATCAAAGTTGTTGCTGTTAGTGCGCGCGATAAAGGCCGCAATCGTGGACTTGATCTCAGTGATATAAAATGGTTTGATTCACCTGTGGAGTTGGCTGCTTCTGATGAGATTGATGTTTTTGTAGAGTTAATTGGTGGTGAATTGGATGTGGTGTATACCGCTGTTAAGAGAGCGCTTGAGGCGGGACATCATGTTGTAACAGCCAATAAAGCTCTTCTTGCTCGACATGGAGTAGAGCTGGCTATAATTGCAGAAAAAAAAGGTGTTTTTCTTCATTTTGAAGCAGCTGTTGCAGGGGGGATTCCTGTCATCAAAGCGATGAGAGAATCACTTGTTAGTAATCGCATATCGCGAATTTATGGTATTCTCAATGGAACCTGTAATTATATATTAACACGCATGTTTACGGAAGGTCTTTCATTTAAAGATTGTTTAGCAGATGCACAGAGACTTGGGTATGCTGAAGCAGATCCAACTTTTGATATTGAGGGAAATGATACTGCTCATAAATTAGCTTTGTTGACAAGCTTGGCATTTGGAACAGCTATTTCGTTAGATGATGTTTATGTTGAAGGAATTCATAATATTTCGCAAATTGATATTCGAGCAGCTGATGAATTGGGGTATCGGATTAAGCTTTTAGGGGTTGCATTAAAAACGGATTCTGGAATAGAGCAACGCGTTCATCCAACAATGGTACCAGCATCCTCAATGATTGCACAGATAAATGGTGTAACCAATGCTCTTTCTATTCAAAGTGATTTATTAGGTGAATTACTGTTTTCTGGTCCTGGCGCTGGAGGAAAGGCAACAGCATCAGCCGTTATTGGTGATTTGGCTGATATAGCAAAAGCGCGTTCTGGTTTTCAGTATGCACCTGTTTTAAGACGCCCAGCATTAGAACTTGCTCCTCATAAAAAAGCACGTATTTCGCATCATGCAGGTGGTTATTTTATTCGTTTAAATGTTCATGATCGTACTGGTGTTTTTGCCGCGGTCGCAAGGCATATGGCTGATAATCACATCTCATTGGAGTCGATTGTTCAAAGATCTTTTGTAGAAGATCAAATTGAAAAAACAATTATTTTAATTACGCATGAAACAACAGAGGTGAATGTACGACAGGCACTTGCAGAAATTGAAAAAGATGGACATCTTGTTGCAAAATCTCAATTTATTCGTATTGAACCTATGGCAAAGAATTGATAACTTTCTTGATAATAAAAACGCACGCTTGAGTTCTTTTATCTCTTGTGAAAAATTTTCATCTTTGCCAAAAAACTTTATTCTTAGTATTTAATAAGGACTCATATTTTTCTGGTATTCATTCGGTAGGATTTTTTCATATGCCCACAACTCAGAAGATTTTAAATGGACTTGATCGTATTTTGACGCTTGAATTGGTACGTGTTACTGAACGTGCTGCTGTTGCTGCTGCACGCTGGCGCGGACGTGGCGATGAAAAGGCAGCGGATCAGGCTGCTGTAGATGCAATGCGGCAAGAACTTAATCGATTGCCTATTGATGGTACAGTGGTGATTGGTGAAGGTGAGCGGGATGAAGCGCCTATGCTTTATATTGGAGAAAAAGTGGGTCTTCAAAGTGGATTGGCGATCGATATTGCACTTGATCCACTAGAGGGTACAACACTTTGTGCTAAAAATATTGCTAATTCTTTGGCAGTAGTTGCAATTGCTGAAAAGGGTAATCTCCTTTACGCTCCTGATGTTTATATGAACAAAATTGCTATTGGTCCTGGTTATCCAAAGGGAATAGTCGATATAGATGCTTCTCCTACCGATAATATACATGCTCTTGCGAAGGCTAAAGGAGTGGCTGTTAATCAGATTGTTGTTTGTATTATGGATAGACCTCGTCATGAAAAATTGGTTGATGAAGTACGAGCGACAGGGGCGTCGATTCGCTTGATTGGGGATGGAGATGTGGCTGCTGTTATTGATACAACTGATCCAGAAGAAACAGGTATTGATATCTATATGGGGATTGGTGGAGCACCTGAAGGTGTTTTAGCTTCTGCTGCTTTGCGCTGCATTGGAGGACAGATGCAAGGTCGTTTGCTGCTTGATACAGAAGAGAAAATTGCTCGTGCAGCTAAAATGGGGATTAGTGATCCCAATAAGGTTTATACAATGGAAGAAATGGCAAAGGGTGATGTTTTGTTTTCAGCAACAGGGGTGACAGATGGTAATATGCTTTCTGGTGTTAAATTTACACCTCACTACATTCAAACGGAAACTCTCGTAATGCGCTCCCATACGGGTACAGTTCGTAATATTAAAGCACAGCATAGAGATCATTCAAAATTTGATTAATGTTTTCTTTTTTATCACTAAAAATAAAAGGAGTTTTTTTAGGAAATACGCTCCCATGGAGCTACTTTCATGGAAGCGTTTATAGATATGGGAATACCCTTAATATTATGAGAGCTGCACAGAATGCACCCAGCCATTTTTATCTTCTATGTTCCCTTTTTGAATGCCAACCAATTGTGTACGAAGCTGCTTTGTGACTTCTCCAACTGTTTCATTTCCAATAATAAATTCTCCTCCTTTATATCTAAAACGACCAATTGATGTGACAACGGCAGCTGTACCACAAGCAAAGGATTCTTTAAGGTGTCCACTCTTTGCATCTTCTTGAAGCGCTGCAAAAGAATAAGGACGCTCTTCTATTTTTAATCCCATTTGTTTTGCCAACTCTAAGAGTGAATGACGTGTTATTCCTGGAAGGATAGTTCCATTAAGTGGGGGGGTTACAAGTGTATTATTGTCCATAATAAAGCAGACATTCATACCACCAAGTTCTTCAATCCATTTATGTTCAATCATATCAAGAAAGAGTACTTGGCTACAATTGTTTTCAGTTGCACTTTTTTGTGCAAGTAAGCTTGCTGCATAGTTTCCACCACATTTGGCAGCCCCTGTTCCTCTTGGACCGGCACGACTATAATCTGTTTCAATCCAGACGCTGACAGATTTTTCTTCTCCTTTGAAATAGGATTCAACTGGAGAGGCTATGATACAAAAAAGATATTCTTGAGAAGGGCGGACTCCCAAAAAGTTTTCATTGCCAAACATAAATGGACGGATATAGAGGCTAGCGTTGGGCTGATCAGAAACCCATTTTTGATCAATCTTTACTAATTGATGAACGGCATCCAGAAAAATATCTTTTGGCAATTCTGGCATAGCTAAACGCCTCGCTGATTCTATAAAGCGTTGTGCATTGGCATCAGGACGGAAGAGCAAGATGCGCCCATCTTTTGCACGATATGCTTTTAAACCCTCAAAAATTTCCTGTCCGTAATGTAAAACGGTACTTGCAGGGTTAATTTCTAAAGCTTTGTATTGAGAGATGATAGCATTGTGCCAGCCTTTGTCTTCAGTCCATTGAATAGTACACATGTGGTCTGTAAAAAATTGCCCAAAACCGGGACTTTTTAAAATTTCTTCATATTTTTCTTCTGACAGAGGAGATGGGTGTTTTTCTATTTTAAAGGGAAGCGATGATATGGGAGATTTCATAAAAAACCTTTTGAGTATGTTTCATTTTTATTAATAAAAATAATGAAATATTTTGGTTATAACTCTATTATTAACAAAACCTTTGTGTCAATGTTTTATTATAGAATAAAAATGGGTTTATTATAGAATTCAAAGGCTAAGGTAGGGTAGATATTTTAATTCTATCCTCGCCTCTTTTTCTCAACTTTATGAAGTAAGCTGGAACTTTTGTCTATAATTATCGTTTTCTCATAATAAGTATCTGAATAATTTCATATATGCATATTTTCTAGAAATTTAAAGGTAAGGGAATTGAGAAAAGGAATCCACTATGATTGATAAAAATTATCACACATATGAAGAACGTATGGCCGCAGAAAGAAAAGGTCGTGAACAACGTGTTTCAATCGCTAAGGGTATTTTTGCTATTCTTCTTGCGATGGTTATTATTTGGTTTATTTTTGGTTTTTTAGGATCTTTTTTTGCAAAATCTCCTGAACATAGTTCGCGTTATAATACTCCAGAAACAAGCCAAAGTGTAACAACGCCCAAAAAAGATTTAAATTCGCTTCCTCCTGTACCTTATACCTATAAGGGTACGGAGTGATTTTTTCATAAATATAATCTTTTAGATAGGGCGAAAATCGACGTAGATTAAGGAATAAAGTCAGCACAAAGACATAAAAAGATTGGAACGATTTTAATTTCTGAAGTTTTTGATAAGTAATTAAATGGTATGAAAATAAATCATGCAACGGTTTTAACAACCGTTGCATGTTTGGTTTAGCGTGTGATGAAGCAGCTTCCACCAGAACTTTTAATGGATTCACAAAGGATTATGGCTTCATTACGGTCTTGCGCTTGAATCCGAACACGGTAATAAGTACCTTTTCCTGGTATAAAAGCGGATTGAATATTTAAAGAACGGGCGCCAATAAGGAATCCAAATTTAGATTTCATATTTTTTAAAGAATTTCTAGCGAGCTCATGCGTTGGTTGAGATGCAAGTTGTACGTAATAACTTTCTGAATTTTGTGCTGCGACTCTGTTTGGTGATGTGGAGCGAGACGCGGCTGGTGTTTCAACTTGTGTATTTCTTTCTGCATGAGAAGGAATAGGGATAAATTTTTCTTCAATATTTGAGCTAGAATTATTTTCTGCAATTATTTTATCAATATTATTTTTGAGATCATGATCTCTTTCTTGGTCGTTTATATCAGAATCATGCGACGAAACAAGGGACGAATCTTGAAGTTCATTAGAAGCTTGATCAATGCTTTCTTCAGATTGAGCAGCAGTTTTGCTGTTTGTTTGATGCGCGGGGGCTAGTGTAACTGTACCATCTTGATTGACAATAACAGTTTGTACTTCTCGCATTGGAATAGTATGGTTTATAGCTTCTGTGACTGCATCTTCAACATCAGATTCATTTAAAGACGATGAGGAAACGTTTGAAGATTCTTCAGGGTTTAATTCTTTTAAATTTTCAGGTTGTTCAGAGTTATCAATAAGAAATTGTTGTGTATTTTCTTGTTTCTCATTTTGTTCAGTTGTTTGTTTATAGATATCTAAATTATGTGCAACATCATTTTTCGTTTCAGTTGTTTCTGGTTTGAATTTAAAAGGCGTATTATCAGCGTGGATAATGACCGTTTCTTCATTTTTTTGTGATGGCATAAAAAAGTGAGAATAACCTGCAAATCCAATTCCTATTAAAATAAGTATAAAAAAACCTTTAATGAAAGTTTTACCAAAAATAAAACTTTTTAAGGGAGGAGGAGCTGATGGATGCGTGGGAACCTCATCTGAGCTTGTGTATGATGAATTCTCGCTAAAAGAGGGGAAATTATATTCCATATTGGCAGAAGAAGAATAGTCGGAATTTTGTTCTTTAGAGTTTATATAAACACCTTCTTTTGAATTTTGCATAGACTGATGAAAAACTTCACTAAAAACTTCATTCTTCTGTTGTTTTTGAGAAAAATTATCTGTTGGAACATTTCCTACATTGAGTACATCAGCAAATTCTTCTTCTAAACCACCATTAGTTGGCACATCATATTCTGGCGCTTCATACGGGACTTCTGGAACCATAATAGGACCAGTTTTTTCTACGATTTCCTCTGAAAATTTATAAGTATCAACATTGGGAGGGGGAGTATCTCTGTGCGTATAGTTATGGGCAAAAAAGCCATCCGTTTGTTTTATATTTAAAGAGGGTGATGAGGAAAGAAACTCATCTAAATTATTTTCATTATATGAAATTTCTCTATTTGGGTTAGAGGCACCTTCGGCATTATTGATGTATTGGGCTCGAGCCTCATCATATATCGGAACTTTTTCGCTATAAGTTTCTTGTTGTGAGGGGGGGGCTTCAAAAAAATGGGGATAATTGGTTGTATGATCTTCTTGTGAAGCCCCCTTTAAATAAGATTGTCTATCAACTGGTGGAGAATCTAAAGGTGAGGAGAAGGCACTTGTTGTTTGATTTATTGCAGTGTTTTGTCTTTCTGACACAAGATTAGAAGATGAGAAAAACTCATTTTCCTCTGTAGAAGAGGAGGCATCAGGATAATCTTTTTTAATCCAATTTTCTTGATCAGCTGAAATTTTATAGGGATGGTTTATAGGAGTGTCATAGAGGTTTGGATTGTCATCATAAGTTTTTTGTATATTCGTAGTCTCAGGTTGTTGTGAATTTATTTGTGAAAAACGATTGGTTTGTTCAACATCTTCTGGCATCTCTCTCTTATTTTCACGCCTTTCAGATTTATCAAAAAAGAAATTTTCTGATTCTGATTGTGACATAAGATTACTTTTTTCAAGAAAAGGATCAGCACTGGTTGCTGTTGTTTTCTGTTGATGTGATTGATTCTTTGGGATTGGTAATGGAGAAAGCTCATCTAAAATTTGTTCTTCATCATGACTGCTAGGTGAAGAATATTTCTCTTCAGATAAATTATTTTGTTTTGAATGGTTGAAAGAAGCAGAGTGTGCAATATTTGAGGCTGTTGCGTTGCTGGTTGCATGCAAGTCCCATTGTTTTTTTTGATCATCAAACGGTAAGTCATGTGCTAAATTATTTTCAAGTTCCTCTTCTAGAAAGGACAAATCAAAATCATCATCATGGGATGATATTTCGGGGTGAGATGTTGATCGATCTGTTTTTAAAGAAGATTGCTCATTTTGGTTTCCGCTTTGTTTGTGCGGATTAAAAATGCGCGTAAGCCTTTCTAAAGGATCATGGTGTTCATGATCGTGTTTTGTTTCGTGTAGATTTTTGCGATCGTTATCGCTCATAGCTTTTCTCACATGGTGGTTTGCACTTACGTGCAATCAATGGTTGATTTTGATTTGTTATATTAAAATTATAAATTTTCCCCCTCTCATGCAATGATACATGAAAAAGTTTATCAATAGAGTACCTATTGTATGTATTTATAGAACTTTTTCAACGCATTTCTATGGGTGCTTCGACTCCTATGATGGTAAGCCCTGATGATAAAATATTGATAACAGCTTGTATCAATCCTAATCTTGCAAAGGATAACTCTTTATCATCAGGTTGAATAAAGCGTAAATTGAGATTTTCACTCCCTTTATTCCAATGTGTGTGAAAATTGGAGGCAAGGTCATAAAGATAAAACGCTAATCGATGCGGTTCCTTATGAACTACGGCCTGTTCAATGATACGTGGATATTCAGAAAGTTTGCGTATTAACAATATTTCATGGTCATCTGTTAATCGATGAAGATGGGCAATCAATGTATCATTTGAAAAGCTTTTAATATGAAGCGCTTCTTGTGCTTGACGAAAGACTGAGTGACAACGTGCACTTGCATATTGTACGTAAAAGATGGGGTTATCTTTTGATTGTTCTGTTACTTTTGCAAAATCAAAATCAAGAGGTGCTTCACACTTACGGTATAGCATCATAAAACGCACAGGATCACGCCCAACCTCTTCGACAACATCCCGTAGAGTGACAAAAGATCCTGCTCTTTTTGACATGCGTACAGGATGACCGTTGCGAAAAAGTTTTACCAATTGACACAAGAAGACACTTAATTTAGCCTTATCCCCAGAAATTGCTTTTGCCATTGCCTCCAGCCGCTTTACATAGCCAGCATGGTCTGCGCCTAGAATATAAATCATTTCATCAAAATGACGATTAAATTTATCCCGAAAATAAGCAACATCAGCAGCAAAATAAGTGTAAGAACCGTCAGATTTGACTAAAACACGGTCTTGGTCATCACCGACATTTGTTGAACGGAACAAAGTTTGTTCGCTTGGTTCCCAGTCTTCTGTATTTTGTCCCTTGGGAGGGGGGAGTTTTCCTTTGTAGATATAACCATTTAAAGTGAGGTCGTTGATGGTGTTACGAATGGCGCGTGCATTATCAGCATAAAGCATTCGCTCAGAGAAAAAGATATCATGATAAATATTAAGAGCAGCCAAATCTTCGCGAATCATGGACATCATTGCATGAATTGCACGTTCTTTCACAAGAGATAAGGCTTCATCTTTATCCATCGTGAGGAGTTGGTCACCAAACTCTTGAGCAAGCGATTGACCCAATGGTATCAAGTATTCTCCAGGATAGAGTCCTTCTGGAATTTCATTAATTTTTTGCCCAAGAGCCTCACGATAGCGCAATAGTACAGAATGGGCGAGGACTTCGATTTGTTGACCAGCATCATTGATATAATATTCTTTTGTAATGTTATAGCCCGTAAATTGCAGCAAATTGGAGAGAACATCCCCAACAACCGCTCCGCGGCAGTGTCCTACATGCATTGGTCCTGTCGGATTTGCTGAGACATATTCAACATTGATGCGTTTTCCTTGTCCCATTGGAATACGACCATAAGAAGTGCCTAATTCAAGCATGGATTTTATAGCATCTTGCCAAAATAATTTTGTAAGCTTTATGTTTATAAAACCAGGACCGGCAACATCTATATTTTCGATAGAGGGATCATTTTTAAGAAGTTCTATGATTTTATCTGCAAGTGCACGTGGATTGATTCCAATAGATTTTGCAAGCACCATAGCAGCATTGGTTGATAAATGACCATGGGAGGAATCACGTGGAGGATCAACAGTGATTTTTGATAAATCTAGATCTCCTCCATTTTTTCCTTTTAGATCAGATAATTCAATTGATCTCTTAATTTTTTTTTCGAAGTTTTTAAAGATATTCATATTTAGCTTCCATGATGATGCCAAAAGCCATTAAACGAAATTATCTGTATGGTCAAATAAACGGTGATATTCACGTAGAGCGTAGTGATCTGTCATGCCTGAAAGAAAGTCAGCAATCAAACGTGCTAACTCTTGATTTTTTAAGTGCACTGTTTTGCTCTGCCAACTTTCAGGCATTGTATTTGGATTTTCATAATAACAATTGAATAATTTTTGTACAATGCATTTTGCTGCATTGCGACGACTAAGAACTTGTTCATGATAGTAAAGATTTTTAAATAAAAAGTTTTTTAGTTCTTTTTCATAAACGGTCATTATTGGTGAAAAGGTGACAATAGTTTGTTTTGCTTGGTGAATATCGTTTATGCTTGTTGGTTTGATGCGTGCTAAATTTTTTTGTGACTGTTTGATAACATCTTCAACCATGGTTGTTATTTGTCTTCGTACAAGTGTGTAACCGCGACGCGTTTGGTCGAGATGGGGATGCTCATCTGTTATATCTTTTAATATTGCTGCTGTTAGTGAAACATGTTCAAATTGATCGAGTGTTAAAAATTGCGAACGTAGACCATCATCAATATCATGCGCATTGTATGCGATATCATCTGCAATAGCAGCACATTGCGCTTCTAGTCCTGCAAAACAATCGAGTGCAAGGTCTTGCTTTGCATTGTATTGTAAAATATCGATAGGAACCTCCTTATTCTTCGCGTGGGGACCTAAAAGGGGGCCATTGTGCTTTACAAGTCCTTCGAGGGTTTCCCATGTAAGGTTAAGTCCATCAAAATTTGCATAGCGCTGTTCTAGTTTTGTTACAATGCGTAATGCTTGTGCATTATGATCAAAGCCGCCATAATGTACCATGGCTTCATTAAGAGCATCTTCTCCAGCATGGCCAAAGGGTGTGTGTCCAAAGTCGTGAACAAGGGCAATGGCTTCGGCAAGGTCTTCATCAAGACACAGGGCACGGGCTAATGTTCTTGCAATTTGAGAAACCTCTATGGAATGGGTTAGGCGAGTACGGTAATGATCGCTTTCATCAGCAATAAACACTTGCGTTTTATGTTTAAGACGTCGAAATGCATTAGAATGGATAATACGATCTCTATCTCGTTGAAAAGGTGAGCGTGTGGTGCTCATCGTTTCATGGTATAACCGACCACGGCTTGTTTGTGGATGAGCACTGTACACTGCTCGAGATTGGTAATTGAAGTTGATATTGCCTATATCCATTGCAAGCTGCCCATTATCATCTTAAAATTGAGAGTGGTTTATGACAAATAAACTGATCTTTGAGTGTGGGATACTCTTTCTTGATGGTTTAATGCAAGGATATATAAAATGAATGTGAAAATTTCAGATGTTGCTGCTAAAAAAATTGCACAGATACTTTTGCGTGAACCCGATAAAATAGCATTACGTATTTCTGTTGAAGGTGGTGGGTGTTCTGGTTTTTCTTATAAATATGACTTGGTTTCTGAAATGTGTGAAGATGACCTCGTTCTCAAAAAAGACGGGGCAGTTGTGTTTATTGATTTACTATCACTTCCTTTCATGGAAGGAGCTGAGATTGATTTTGTTGATGATCTTATGGGGCAGTCTTTTCAAATCCACAATCCCAATGCTGTTTCATCATGTGGTTGTGGTGTAAGTTTCTCAATTTAAAATGATGGCTGTGTGATATTGTTTCTTGAAAAAAAGATCATGTTGGTCAACAATGCAAAAATGGGTATTCTTATAAAAATAGTGCACCGATGTATATGGTTGTGCGTGGTGCTTGCTTTATTGACTTGGAGCCACTGTGCTTTTTCTGAAGCAGGAGAAGGGCAAGATCAGCAGCAGGGACAATCAAGGAGTTTTATTGTAAAGACTCAAGAGCAGGAAAACGAAAATTTAGCATCTCAAACACAACTCATTTTGAATGCTCGATTAACAAATAGTCATCCGGATATTGAAAAAGGGCTTGTCTGGCGGGTTTATGCCCCTATTCTAGGGATTGATAATAAATTACCATTAGTGGCAACCTATAAGGGGGGAAGTGCACGTTTTGATCTCGAACCAGGAAGTTATCTTGTTCATGTCTCATTTGGTCATATGAGTGCTGTGCGCCATATTCGTTTAGAAAATGGGCAGAGTCTTGTAAAAAACTTTAATCTTGAGGCTGGTGGTGTCATTTTAAATGCAACACTGCTCAATGGCGTAATGAATGAAAAGGAACTCCGTTTTACCATTTATGAGGATGAAAAAGAAAATGATGATACGGGAGTGATTATATCAAATGTTAAACCCCAATCAGTTGTGCGTTTAAAAGCTGGCCGCTACCATGTTGCTTCCCATTATGGTTCCATTAATGCGACGGCTCGTTCGGATATTCAAGTGGATGCTGGTAAAATAACAGAAGTTACTCTTGAACATCAGGCCGCTCAGATTGTCTTAAAACTGGTACGGCAAGAAGGAGGGGAAGCGCTTGCAGATACAAGTTGGTCTCTTGCCAATGATTCTGGTGATATCGTTTATGAAACAGTTGGTGCGTATGTTTCACTCGTGTTAGCGGAGGGAGAGTATATTGCAATTGCTAAAAATAAAGATAAAATCTATCAGAAAGTTTTTTCAGTCGTTTCTGGTCATGATGAAGATATAAGTGTGGTGGCGAATGAACAAAATATGCAACAAATTGATGAAGATGTGGATTGATTGTTGTTCATGGGGGTAAGCTATGATGAAAGACGGGGTATGAATTTTGATTGAAATTTCAACAGTTGGTGTGTTTTTTGCTGGGGCACTCTCTTTTTTGTCACCATGCGTTTTGCCATTAGTTCCTCCTTATTTGTGCTATATGGCAGGGGTTGGTATTGATGATTTTCGTTCAGAAAAGCCTGATGAGAAAGTCTTTATACGGTGGGCTTTACTGTCTTCTGTTATTGCTTTTGTTCTTGGGTTTACGACTGTTTTTGTTGCTTTAGGTGCCAGTGCTAGCACAATTGGGAAATTCATCGGTTATTATCGTGATTGGTTTGCTCTTGCTGCTGGAATTGTCATTATTATTTTTGGTTTAAATTTTTTGGGGATTTTCAAAATCGCTTTTTTATTTCGTGAAGCGCGTTTTCAGACCAAAAAAACACCTGCTGGTCCTTTAGGCGCGTATATTATCGGTTTAGCTTTTGCTTTTGGTTGGACACCGTGTATTGGCCCTATTTTAGGTCCTATTATAACGCTTGCTGGAACAAAAGAAACTGTGGGAGAGGGAGCTGTTCTCTTAGCGGTTTATGCATTAGGTCTTGCTATTCCTTTTATGTTAGCAGCTTTATTTTCGAGCAGTTTTATGCGATTTTTAGGAGCTTTTCGTATTCATTTAGGAAAAGTTGAAAAAATTATTGGTGTTTTTCTTATTCTTACAGGGATTTTGTTTTTAACAGGTTCTATGCAGGATCTTTCATTTTGGCTTTTAGAACATTATCCTTCGTTGAGTTATATTGAAGATATTCGTTGGCACAATATTATGAATTTTTTTGGATTTTCTCGTTAGTCTTATGTGTTTTTATGGTTAGAAGTTGTCTTTCTATTGTTCTTGCCGCAGGTGAGGGGACGCGCATGAAATCGTCTCTGCCTAAGGTACTTCATAAAATTGCTGGATTGCCTCTTATATGCCATGTTCTAAAACAAATAGAATTGGCAGGCTCTTCACAATTAGCAGTTGTTGTGGGATTTGGTGCTAAGGAGGTTACGCACGTTGTTCAGTCATTTGTAAAAGATGTAATGATTTTTGAACAAAAAGAGCGTTTAGGAACAGCTCATGCTGTTTTGTCTGCTCGTTCAGCTTTGCAAAAGGAAGTGGATGATGTTCTCATTGTTTTTGGGGATACTCCTCTCATTCAGCAAGATTCATTGCACCAAATGCGTGCACAGCTTGCTGATGGAGCAGATGTTGTTTTTGCAGGTTTTCATACCAAAAATCCAACAGGTTATGGGCGTCTTCTCGAGAAAAATGGTCAATTGATTGCAATTGTAGAAGAAAAAGACGCTAGCGATGAAGAAAAAAAGATTTCTTTTTGTAACGGTGGAATACTCGCTATGCGTGGAAAACATGCACTTTCTCTTTTAGAGAAAGTTGGTAATAACAATGTGAAAAAAGAATATTACTTAACAGATATTGCTTCTCTTGCAACACGCAAAGGATTAGATGTGCGTGTTGTTGAAGTTCCTTTTGAAGATATTGTAGGAATTAACAATGGTCTTGAGCTTTCTGAGGCTGATTCTTTGTGGCAAAAACGTAAAGCGCGCGATTTAATGTTATCGGGTGTTACACTCTTAAAGCCAGAAACACTCTATTTTTCTTATGATACAGAAATTGAACCAGGAGTGGTGATAGAACCAAATGTTTATTTTGGGTTAAGCGTAAAAGTACAATCTGGTGCGGTTATTCATGCATTTAGTTATCTCGAAGGTGCTGTGGTTGGTAGAGATGCACAGATTGGTCCCTATGCACGTTTGCGTCCTGGAACAGAGTTGGCGAAGTCCGTAAAGATTGGAAATTTTTGTGAAGTCAAACAAGCTAAGGTAGGAGAATCTTCTAAAATCAATCATTTAAGTTATATTGGTGATGCTGAAATTGGTGCACATACCAATATTGGAGCCGGTACAATTACTTGCAATTATGATGGATTTAACAAATATAAAACCGTGATTGGTGATCATGCTTTTGTTGGGTCTAATACGGCACTTGTTTCCCCATTGATAATAGGGGATGGCTCTTATGTTGCTTCAGGAAGTGTTATTACTGAAAATATTCCTATGAACAGTATGGCTTTTGGGCGTGCACGACAGGTTATAAAAGAGGGCTATGCGACAAAATTTCGAGAGCGCTTGTTAGAAAACAAACAGAAAAAATGATTATTTTCAGCTTATTCTTTTGTTTCGTGTTAATCTAACGATGGATGGGAGGTTTATTCTTAAAGATTGCCGTACTCCATGTTTGAATTATTTTTATTATTTATAGTTTTAAATAAAGGCTGTTGGATTGTTTTATAAGATTTAAATCTTAAGATGTGGGTTGGAGCTTTTTAATGTGTGGAATTATTGGAATTCTTGGAAAGAGGTGTGTTTCGTCCTCTTTGGTTGAGGGGTTAAAACGTCTTGAATATAGAGGGTATGATTCATCTGGGGTGGCAACGGTCCATAATGGGCATCTTTATCGTGTACGTGCTGAGGGGAAGCTTGTTCATTTAGAAGAAAAATTAAAAAAAACACCTCTGGAGGGAAATTTAGGGATTGGTCATACCCGTTGGGCTACGCATGGAATTGCTGTTGAACGCAATGCGCATCCCCATGTGACTGAAAAGCTTGCGATTGTTCATAATGGTATTATTGAAAATTTTGTAGAACTGCAAAAGGAACTCATAGAGGATGGTTGTATCTTTGAAACAGAGACGGATACGGAAGTTATTGCACATTTAATAACGCGTGCATTAAAAGATGGTCTTTCTCCGCAAGAAGCCATACGCACCAGTTGGAAAAGGCTGCAGGGGGCTTTTGCTATTGCTCTTATTTTCGAAGGTGAAGATAACCTTATGATTGCGGCGTGTTCTGGTCCACCTCTGGCAATTGGTTATGGAAAAGATGAATTTTTTGTGGGGTCAGATGCGATTGCTTTGGCACCATTCGTTGATTATATTAGCTATATGGAAGATGGGGATTGGGCTGTTCTCACACGGGAAGGCGTCACAATTTATGATGCTAATAATCAACCGGTAAAACGTCCTGTGACGACATTACTTGAAGGGGCTTTATTGATTTCTAAGGGTAATCATCGTCATTTTATGCACAAGGAAATGTTTGAACAACCTGAAGTGATTTCTCATAATTTGGCGCATTATCTTGATCTTGGAAATTATGTCGTTCGACCCCTTGAGAATTTGATTGATTGGAAAAATATTCATCGTCTCCTTTTTGCGAGTTGTGGAACGGCGTATTATTCAACCTTAGTTGCGCGCTATTGGTTTGAGAAATTTGCCGCTTTAAGTGTTGATAATGATGTTGCTTCGGAGTTTCGTTATCGTGAACCTCCTATAACGTCTGATGTGTTATCGCTGTTTGTTTCTCAATCTGGTGAGACAGCTGATACATTGGCTTCTTTGCGTTATTGTCGTGAGCGGGGTGTAAAAACAGCAACAATTGTGAATGTAGAGCAATCAACAATGGCAAGGGAGGCTGATTTTATTCTCCCAACACTTGCCGGACCGGAAATAGGTGTTGCTTCAACAAAAGCTTTTACCTGTCAATTGGCAACGCTTGCTTCACTAGCACTTAGTGCTGCTAAACAACGTGGCTATCTTTCGGCTCAAATGGAAAAGAAACTGGTTCAACAGTTGGCAGAAGTTCCACGTATTTT
Organism: Bartonella sp. CL436QHHD; assembly: GCF_042195105.1. NCBI lineage: Bacteria > Pseudomonadati > Pseudomonadota > Alphaproteobacteria > Hyphomicrobiales > Bartonellaceae > Bartonella > Bartonella sp. CL436QHHD. The sequence continues at coordinate 100,820 of NZ_JBHINR010000023.1, forward strand.
AAATGAGGTCTTAAAACTAGAGAGCAAAATTGAATGTATTTGTCGTGATTTGGTAAATGCAAAAAGTGTTCTTTATCTAGGACGTGGAACTTCTTATCCGATTGCTTTGGAGGGAGCCCTTAAACTGAAAGAGCTTTCTTATATTCATGCTGAAGGTTATGCGGCAGGTGAATTAAAGCATGGACCAATTGCTCTGGTGGATGAGACAATACCCGTTATTGTTGTTGCACCGTATGATCGGTGGTTTGAAAAAACTTTTTCTAATATGCAAGAAGTGGTAGCGCGTAATGGTCGTATTATTTTAATAACCGATAAAAAAGGAGCAGAAGTAGCTTGTCTTAAGACTTTATCAACGATCACTTTGCCAGATGTTCCAGAATTTATTTCTCCTATTATTTATGCACTCCCTGTTCAGTTAATCGCTTATCATACGGCTGTTTTATTAGGAACAGATGTTGATCAACCCCGTAATTTAGCAAAATCAGTCACGGTTGAATAAAAGTATATTTCTGAATCTTTTGGAGAATAATCAAGTGTAAGAAATTGATTTATAATGAAACTTATTTTTTCATTTTTCTCTGTTGAACGAGAATACTGAAGAAAAGTTTTTTCTTTCTAAATCCTTTACGATAAAACGAAAAATATTTTCTTACCTGTCAAAAAATAGATCAGTTATGTGAATATAATGGTAAAAAAGACGCAATATTGCTTCTACTGTTTCAATGCAAGAATAATTCAGATTGAGAGAGAAGATAGTGCTGTTGATTTGTTATTCGTTCATGAAGCATAAAGATGCTAAGAGACTGCGTAGATCATTTATGGGTAATTCTAAGAGAGAAAACCATATTTGAACAGAGAGGTATTTAAGTTTTTTATTAGAGGGGCTTTGTTATCCTGCTCGTAAGAGGCGTGCAGCATCGTTGTGTCCGAAAAGATAAAGGAGCAACCGTAAAGCTTGTCCTTGCTCAGAAGAAAGATGAGGATCGCGTTGTAAAAATAAACGAGCATCTTTTCTTGCCATTGACAAAAGATCGCTATGAACTGCAAGGTTTGCTATATGAAATTCAGGGACTCCGGATTGTTTTGTACCTAAAAGTTCTCCTTCGCCTCGTAGGCGCCAATCTTCTTCAGCAATTTCAAAACCATCTTCTGTATTGCGGATAATATTAAGGCGTGTTGCTGCTGTTTTAGTCAGTGGATCTTTATAGAGCAAAATGCAGGAAGATTTTTTATCGCCTCGTCCTACACGTCCACGTAATTGGTGCAATTGTGAAAGGCCAAAATGTTCCGCGTGTTCGATGATAATGATCGAAGCATCTGGAATATCTACTCCCACTTCAATGACGGTGGTTGCAACTAAAATACGTGTATTTCCACATTTAAAAGATGCCATAGCGGCTTCTTTTTCTGCTGTAGACATTTTTCCATGGATCATACCAACGTGTGCTCCAAAGCGCTCATGGAGAAATGCAAAGCGGTTTTCAATTGAAGTGAGATCAAGAGCTGTCGATTCTTCTACTAAAGGACAAATCCAATAGAGCTTTTCTCCTTTTTCTAATGCAATTGCGATTCTCTCTATAAGCTCATGAAGACGTTTCAAAGAAAGCGTTGCTGTTGTAATGGGTTGTCGTCCCATTGGTTTTTCGGTAATTTTAGAGACATCCATATCACCAAAAGCTGTTAAGACGAGTGTGCGCGGAATGGGTGTGGCGGTCATAACCAGCATATCAGCTTTATTGCCTTTTTCTGTAAGAGCGATACGTTGATGGACACCAAAACGGTGTTGTTCATCGATAATGGTTAAAGCGAGATTATTATAAGTAACGCTGTTTTGTATGAGAGCATGGGTTCCGATGACAATAGAAACTTGACCTGACAGAATATCATTCACGATATTTGTCCTCAACTTCCCTTTTTCTCGTCCTGTTAAAAGGGTTGTTTGTAATCCGACCTTTTCGGCAAGAGGAGCGATGGTGGCAAAATGTTGCCTAGCAAGCACTTCGGTTGGTGCCATTAAAGCTGATTGTCCTGAATTTTCAGCAATTTGTGCCATTGCCATCAATGCAACAACAGTTTTTCCTGCGCCTACATCACCTTGAAGTAGTCTTAGCATCGGTTCTGGTGAAGCAAGATCATTTGCGATATCTTCTACTGCTTTTTTTTGTCCGGTTGTGAGTTGAAAGGGGAGGATATTGAGCAATTTTTTAGTATAAATTCCTGTTGATGGTCGAGAAGTGCCAACAAGAGATTTAGTTTTCAAACGCACGAGTCCTAGTGCCAATTGACAAGCGAGCAATTCATCATAGGCAAGACGTTTGCGTGCAGTACTTTCTAAGGATAGATCGTCGGGGTTAATGGGCGCATGGATACGGCGTAAAGCAACAGAAAAAGAAGAAAAATTTTGCTGCTTTTTCACATTTTCATCTATCCATTCTGGGAGGAGTGGAATAAAATCAAGAGCGTTTTGTATGGCGCGTCTTAGTGTCTTTGCAGCTAGTCCTGCAGTAGAGGGATAGACAGGTTCGATGAGAGGTATCTGATTTGATTGTTCGCTCGGGGCAATATAGTCTGGATGCGCCATTGAAAGCTGTCCATTAAACCATTCAACTTTTCCTGATATAATGACTTTTTTTCCTTCGGGGAGTTGTTTTTTTAGCCAAAGAGGTTGAGCATGAAAAAAGACTAAATTTATTTTTCCTGTGTGATCATGGGCAATAACTCGATAGGGAATTCGGTTGTGACCACGGGGTGGTGATTGATGTTGATCGATGATAATTTCGAGCGTAACAGTATCTCCTTCTTTTGCACAAGCAATGTTGGGACGCATTCTGCGGTCTATAACGGAATGGGGCATTAATTGAAGAAGGTCAATAAGGGTTGCTTCTCGTTGTGTAGGATTAACATCTAAGAGTTTGGTCAATAAACCATAGACTTTAGGTGTAATACCAGAAAGAGTTCGAATAGAATTAAAAAGAGGGGTAAGAAGACTTGGAGGCATGAGCAAACTTAACCTGCCCTTTTTGTTTTTTCTAGACCTTTAGAAGAGCTTTTTGGGGATAACGTCATAAAGAGGAGGTTGCTTTATTTACACATTGAACTTTAGGAAGAAAAATACAATTAAAGGGTCAAAAATTAAAGTGCTTAGATGAGGTATATTGTTTTTCTTTTTATTTTAGGTGTTTATTTGCTGTGAATAGAAGCATTTTCTTGATAGAACTCTCTTATAAATATTAATAAAATTGGGATATTTCTCCTATGTATGATGATGAATTTATAGCTTTAAAGTTATGATAAACAGAAGTTTTTTCTTTTATAAGGGGTGCTGTTTAGCATTGATTTTGTAGTGGGAAATTGTGAGAGTGGTAAAAAATAAAATGCAAGAGAACAAAAATTCTCTTCCTCGCTTTATTCATTTGAGAGTGCATTCAGCTTATTCCTTGCTCGAGGGGGCTTTAAAAATCCCCCAAATTATTCAACAGGCGATTTCAGATCATGCACCAGCGGTTGCTATTACCGATACCAATAATTTATTTGGTGCTTTGGAATTTTCACAGCATTGTCTTTCTCATGGGGTCCAACCTATTATTGGTTGTCAGCTTACTGTTGACTTTCGTGATGAAAATGATCATTCACGTTTGGCTAAATGGCGTAATTCTTCTGATTTCTGCTCTATTGTTCTTTTGGCTGCTAGCAAAACCGGTTATGCTCATTTGGTTCGTCTTGTTAGCCGTGCTTATCTTGATAAATGTGATACTGATCCTCCTCATATTAAAGCTGATTGGTTGTCAGAACACAGTGAAGGAATAATCGCTTTAACGGGAGGAAAGGGAGGACCTATTAATCTTTCTTTGGCAGAAGAGAAAAAAGAACATGCTGTTGAGCGCTTAATTTATTTGAAAAAATCTTTTGCTGATCGTCTTTATGTGGAGTTACAACGGCATGGCTCTTATGATCAGAGAGTAGAAGCTGATCTTATTGAATTGGCTTATGCGCATGAAATTCCTCTTGTTGCAACAAATGAAGCTTTTTTTCTGAAGAGAGAAGGATATGAAGCCCATGATGCGCTGATGGCTGTTTCAGAAGGACAAATCGTCTCTAATCCAGATCGCAAACGTGTGACGCCAGATCATTATTTGAAGTCACAAGATGAAATGGTTACACTGTTTTCTGATCTTCCAGAAGCTTTGGAAAATAGTGTTGAAATTGCATTGCGTTGTCATATTGCCACGCCTCTTCGAAAACCGATATTGCCTCGTTTTATAGAACAATCTGCTAATTCAGAAAATACTTTAGAAATAGAAGATAGTGAGTTGTTAAATCAAGCTAAAGCTGGTTTGAAGATGCGGCTTGAAACAATAGGGTTGGCTGAAGGGTATACGATTGCAGATTATGAACAGCGGCTTGATTATGAAATTTCAGTTATTACGCGTATGCAATTTTCTGGATATTTTCTTATCGTTTCAGATTTCATAAAATGGGCAAAGGTTCATGATATTCCCGTTGGACCAGGACGGGGTTCTGGTGCTGGTTCACTTGTTGCTTATGCATTGACGATTACTGATGTTGATCCCTTACGGTTTTCTCTTCTCTTTGAACGTTTTCTCAACCCAGATCGTGTTTCGATGCCAGATTTTGATATCGACTTTTGTCAAGAGCGGCGCGAAGAAGTTATTCAATATGTTCAAAAAAAATATGGACGTGATCAAGTTGCTCAAATTATTACCTTTGGTAAGTTACAGGCGCGTGCAGTTTTGCGTGATGTGGGGCGTGTTTTAGAAGTTCCTTATCGTCAGGTGGATTATCTTACAAAATTAATTCCTGCCACGCCAGGAAGTCAGGTAGAATTGGCTGATGCTATTAAGGATGAACCTAAATTTGAAGAGGAAAAGAAAAAAGATCCCGTTGTTGTCCGCGCATTAGATATAGCACTTCAGTTGGAGGGACTTTATCGTCATGCTTCAACTCATGCTGCTGGGATTGTTATCGGAGATCGTCCACTTTGGGAGCTTGTCCCGATGTATCGTGATCCTCGTTCTGATATGCCTGTTACACAATTTAACATGAAATATGTGGAACAGGCGGGGCTGGTAAAATTTGATTTTCTTGGATTAAAAACGCTTACTGTTTTGAAAATGGCAGTCGATTTTGTTGCCAGAAAGGGGATTAAAATAGATTTATCAAATATTCCTCTGAATGATGAAGCAACCTACGCTATGATGGCACGTGGTGAAACGGTTGGTGTGTTTCAGGTGGAAAGTTCTGGTATGCGCAAGGCGTTGATTGGAATGAAGCCAGACCGTATTGAAGATATTATTGCGCTGGTCGCACTTTATCGTCCAGGTCCAATGGAGAATATTCCAACCTATAATGCACGCAAACATGGGGAAGAGGAAATTGCTTCTATTCATCCTAAAATAGATCATCTGATCAAAGAAACACAAGGTGTGATTGTTTATCAAGAACAGGTGATGCAGATTGCTCAGGTTCTTTCTGGTTATTCGCTTGGAGAAGCTGATTTATTACGTCGTGCTATGGGGAAAAAAATTCATGCTGAAATGCAAAAACAGCGTACGCGTTTTGTCAATGGAGCTGTTGCAGGTGGCGTGGATAAAGATCAAGCTGATATTATCTTTGATCTTTTAGCAAAATTTGCCGATTATGGTTTTAATAAATCGCATGCTGCTGCTTATGCAATTGTTTCTTACCAAACGGCTTATATGAAAGCAAACTATCCCGTTGAGTTTTTAGCTGCTTCAATGACATATGATATGACGAATACAGATAAGCTCAATGATTTTCGGCGTGAAGCATTAAGGTTGGGTATTGAAGTTATTGCACCTTCTATACAAACATCTCATCGTGTTTTTGAGGTTGGTGATAACTGTATTTATTATTCTCTTGCTGCCATTAAAGGTGTGGGAGAAACTGTTGTAGATCATATTGTTTCTTGTCGTGGAAATAAGATTTTTAAGGATTTGGAAGATTTTTGTGCGCGTGTTGATCCTCGTATTGTTAATAAGCGTGCGATGGAAAGTTTAGTTTGTGCTGGTGCTTTTGATTGTTTTAACATTGCACGTGAGGTTTTATTAGCCAATCTTGGAACCCTTCATGCGCGTGCACTTCGTATTCTCGATGACAATTCTAGCGGGCAGGTTGATATATTTGGAATGGCAGGCGGATTAAAAGAACCATTGATTTTATCGCAAACACCCCCTTGGTTGCCGGCTGAGAAACTTTATCGAGAATTTCAAGCTATAGGTTTTTACTTTTCTGCGCATCCTTTGGAGGAGTATCAAGCTATTCTGAACAAAAAACGCATTCAGACTTGGGGTAATTTTGCCAATGCCGTTAAAGGGGGAGCAACGGCTGCACGGCTTGCTGGAACTGTTGTGGCAAAAAACGTGCGCAAAACAAAATCTGGTAAAAAAATGGGAATTATTCATTTTTCTGATACAAGTGGACAATATGAAGCAGTTCTCTTTTCTGAGGCACTCTCGGATTATGAAGAGATGCTAGAACCCGGAAAATCTTTTATTATTACGGTGAGCGCAGAAAATCGTTCTGAAGGAGTTAGTTTGCGAATTGAAACAATTCAGTCTTTGGAAAATGAATCATTACAACAGCATAAAATGATGCGTCTCTTTATAAAAACAGTTGATATGCTTCCACAAATTGAACAAAACTTAAATCTTGGGGGGAATGGAGAGGTGGGGCTTATTTTAATTCAAGAGGATGGATTGCGAGAAGTCGAAATTGCGCTTCCTAAGCGATATAAGGTAAATTCACATGTCGCAAATGCTATGAAATTAATTCAGGGTGTTGTTGATGTAGAATTGAGTTAAAGAAAGATTAAAGATGGGAGCTGATTTTGAGTGGTGTTTTTGCTTTTAGGAGAGCTAAAAATTGAGCTTTTAAAATCGGATTGTAGGTTTCGAAAAATATTGCTTTTATTTGAGTAAATTATGATATTTTTTTAGTGTCATAAAATTAAAAAAAATCTCGTTCTTTCGTAATATTCAAAGTGTCGGAAGGATTTTATAAGTTTTTATCATTATTTTTTATAGAATTCATCGCATCATACATGTAAAGCCAATTGAGATCTGACATAATGCTCTCTGGTGTACGAATTTTCATCATGAGATTGCGTGCAATTGCTATGGGACCGGTTGCATGATAGGCTAATCTATTGAAATCTCCGCGTTTTTTTACTGCTGCAATACGGGGTGTGCGTGTTGTTTCGTAAAGCGAAAGTGCTTTCGTTAATGAAAAATCTTTCAATGAAAGTGCTTTTGCTAATGTGGCAGCATCTTCGATTGCCATAGCGGCACCCTGTGCTGCAAAAGGTAAGGTAGCATGTGCGCAATCGCCAACAAATACTTGTCTCTCTAAACCGATAAAACGATTTTGTTTCATTTGAAAGAGTGGCCAATAACTCCATTCATCAATATGATCGAAAATTTGTAAGATTTTTGAATTCCAATCTTTAAAAAGAGATTTGAGTTTTTCTTTATTTCCTTTATGGGCCCATCCTTCTTTTGAATTTTTTCCATGCGTAATGGCGACAAAATTAAAAATTTTTTCTGATGATTGAATGGGGTAGACAACAAGATGATTTTTTGGTCCCATCCAAGCCGTAATTGTCTTCATATTTTGCAATGAAGAACGAAAGTTTTGAGGAAGATTATCAAATGTTGTTGTTGCACGCCAAGCAATAAAGCCACTAAAATTTGCTTTTTCATGAAAAGGAGATTGTTGCCGTAATGTTGACCAAACGCCATCACATCCGATCAGGAGGGGCGTTGAATGAAGCTGTTCTGTTGCCGTATCTGTTTTTATTGTCGTGATTTTAATGTTGGTTGCAGATTGGGTAGAAGATACAATCGTTTCGCCTGCTTTGTATTTGATCAAAGGATTTTCAATCACTGCATTATATAAAATTTTTTGTAAAGCCGCACGGTGAATCGTCATATAAGGGGCTTTCCAATATTTTTCTGTTAGATTAATAAGATGAGCCCGTAGATGTATTTTTAAAGATAATCCATCTTTTAACTCAAGAAAATATGGGATTGTCGCGACTTCAGTGAGTTTGTTAAGAAGTTTCCAGCGAGCAAGAATAGATGTTGCATTTGGTGTCAGTTGAATACCAGCGCCTATCGTTTCAAGTTGCTTACACTTTTCGATAATGGTGCTTGCAATTCCTTTATGAGCGAGTGCTAAAGCAGTGCTTAAACCAGCAATTCCTCCTCCAACGATGATGGGTGACTGTTCCACAAATGATTTCATATTAAACAAGCAGAATGAAAAGAGGGGTTATTAAGAAAGCCAAAAAACGCAATTATAATAGCTTTTCTGGATGATATAAGCATCCTGTTGGGTTTGTTTGATCGTATGATAGCGAGGGAACATAACGATAAAGGGTTGAGCAGTAAGGGCAAATTTTCTCATCTGCTGTTCCCATATCGATAAAGATATGAGGATGATCGAATGGGTGTGTAGCGCCTACACACATAAATTCTTTCACACCAATTTCGATTGTTTTATATCCAAGGTCATTTTGGAAATGAGGAATATTGTGATCAGCCATGGCATACAAACTCCAGAATAAATTTTCTCATCAGCTATGATTGGGCTCTTCTATTTTATAGGCGTGAGTTTGTAATAAAGCGTATAATAATGCAAGATGCTTTTTAAGACAAATTTCTCTTCTTTTATGCTATATTAGAATAGTTGTCTTACTTTTAGTGCTTTGCGCATAGCAATAATTCCAAGTATTTTTAAATATTAAATGGAAAAATGATGAGGGAAGTTAGGCATTGATATATTATTATGATGATAACATATTATCAAATATTATGTGAGATATTTTGTCAAGGATTTTAGAAAATATAAAAGAAAATTATTTAGGATATATGGAACAGAGGGTGGTAAATAAAATTTCTATATCGAATATAACAATGAAAAATCCGGTACGGTTTATTAATCGAGAGTTTTCATGGCTACAATTTAATAATCGTGTTTTGATGGAAGCGGCTAATTCGAAACATCCTTTATTAGAACGTCTACAATTTCTTTCTATTTCAGCTGCAAATCTTGATGAGTTTTTTATGGTTCGTGTTGCAGGACTGGCAGCTCAAATTCGTGCTCGCGTTACAGCGTGCAGTGCAGATGGGCACACTCCACAGGAACAACTTGATATTGTATTAGCTGAGATTTTAAAGCTGCAGGCTCACCAACTACGAGAATTGAATGTTTTACGTGATGAATTAAAAAAGAATGATATTGAAATTATTTGTTCTGATGATCTTTCAGAAATTGAAAAATTATGGCTTGAAAAATATTTTCTTGAGACAATTTTTCCTGTTTTAAAACCTTTGCCTGTTGATTCTACTCATCCTTTTCCATTTATTCCTAATTTAGGGCTTTCTATTGCGCTTCAATTGTCTGGAGAAACTGATCAGAACTCACACATAGTGTTGTTGTCTATTTCAATGCTTTTAAGGCGTTTTATTCTTCTTCCTCAAGAAGGCAATCATTTTCGTTTTATTGCATCTGAAGATGTTATTTGCCTTTTTATTAAACATGTATTTCCTAACTATGAGGTTAAAGGAATTGGTACATTTAGAGTAATCCGAGATAGCGATATTGAAGTAGAAGAAGAAGCTGAGGATCTTGTTCACTTTTTTGAAATTGCTCTTAAAAGGCGGCGCCGTGGGCAGGTTATTCGAGTTGAGTTTGACGCAAAAATGCCAGAGAGTTTACGTCAATTTATAGCGAATAGTCTCGCTGTTCCTGATAATTGTATTAATGTTCTTGATGGATTTTTAGCGCTTAATACGGTATCAGAAATTGTTTCTATTCCTCGTGATGATCTCAAATTTATTCCTTATATTTCTCGTGTTCCAGAATGTATTCGTAAACATAAAGGGGATTGTTTTGCGGCTATTCGTGAAAATGATATTGTGATTCATCACCCCTATGAGACATTTGATGTTGTTGTCCAATTTTTACGTCAAGCTGCTTGCGATCCTGATGTTGTGGAAATCAAACAAACACTTTATCGTACATCAAATGATAGTCCAATTGTTGGCGCTTTGATTGAAGCAGCTGAACAGGGAAAGTCTGTGACTGCTTTGGTAGAACTTAAAGCACGTTTTGATGAGGAAGCAAATATTCGTTGGGCCCGAGATCTTGAATGTGCTGGGGTTCAAGTTATTTTTGGTTTTATTGCATTAAAAACGCATGCTAAGATGTCATTGGTTGTGAGACGTGAGGGAAAACGTCTTTGCTCTTATGTTCATCTTGGGACAGGAAATTATCATCCCATTAACGCTAAAACTTATACCGATCTTTCTTTTTTTTCCACAGATGATGATATCGCTCATGATGTTGCGTTATTGTTCAATTATATTGCGCAATATGAGCGTCCAAATGAAACAATGAAGATTGCTTTTTCACCCTTAACATTGCGTGGTCGTATCTTAGAGCATATTGAGGAAGAAATTGTTTACGCACAACAGGGAAGGTTTGCTGCTATTTGGATGAAAGTTAATGCATTGGTAGATCCTGAAATTATTGATGCTTTATATCGTGCTAGTCAAGCAGGGGTGCAAATTGATTTGGTTGTGCGGGGGATATGTTGTTTACGTCCTGGTATTCTAGGAATTTCGGATAATATTCGTGTAAAATCAATTGTCGGGCGTTTTCTTGAACATAGTCGCATTTTTTGTTTTGGGAATGGTCAAGATTTGCCTAATGAAAATGCAATCGTTTACTTAGGCTCTGCTGATATGATGCCTCGTAATCTGGACTATCGTATTGAAATATTGGTTCCAGTTTTTAATAAAATAGTCCGTCAAAAAATTCTTTTACAGATTATGTTAGCTAATATCATTGATAATCAACAAAGCTTTGATATACTTAAGGATGGAACATCAAAACGTATTACACCGCAGATAGGTGAAAGTCTATTTAATGCGCAGGAGTATTTTATGGCCAATACAAGTTTTGCGGGGGAAAATGAGTCTTTTGAGTCTTCTGTTTCGCGCTTGGTTGCGTTGCATCGGCAACAAGCCTAAATACATAAAGACTGAAATCCAATGACATATAGAGATGCTCAAGGTCGGTTAAAAGGGTGTAAGCCTGTTGCTGTTATTGACATTGGCTCAAATTCTGTTCGGTTGGTTATTTATGAGGGGCTTGTTCGATCACCAACAGTTTTGTTTAATGAAAAGATTCTTTGTGGTCTCGGTCATGGTGTGGCAAAAACGGGATTTTTAGAAGAAAAATCGATGAAAATGGCGTTGCAAACACTGAAACGGTTTCGTACGCTTTGTCGACAGATTGGGGCAGATGAGGTCTATACTTTAGCAACAGCAGCAGCACGAGATGCACAGAATGGCGTAGCATTTATTCAGCATGCTGAAGATATTTTGCAAAATAAAATATATCTTCTTTCAGGAAGTGAAGAAGCTATGTATTCAGCATATGGAGTTGTGTCTACTTTTTATCAACCAAAAGGTATTTCTGGGGATCTTGGTGGTGGAAGTCTTGAGCTGATTGATATTGATCATTCTGATGTTGGTGAAGGGATAACTCTTCCATTGGGTGGTTTAAGGCTACAGTATATGTCAAATAATGATAGTGCTGTAGCTACAAAAATTGTACATGAGCAATTTTATAAATCGTCTGTTGTTCGTACTCGTAAAGGTATAGCACGTTATTTTTATGCAGTAGGGGGGACATGGCGTAATTTGGCAAAACTCCATATGGCAATGAAACACTATCGGCTCCCTGTTATGCATGGCTATGAAGTTGATGCCGTTGAAATGGAGAACTTTTTACGTCTTGTAGCACGTGGCAATATTGATAATATGAGAGGGATTGCAGCGGTTTCTCAGAATCGTCGAAAACTTTTATCTTATGGGGCAATAGTTCTTATTGAACTCATTCAGTGTATGGAGTTTGAAAAGATAATCTTTTCTGGTGCTGGCGTTCGTGAAGGTTTTCTTTATTCACGTTTGCCGCAGGCGATTCGGCTTTCAGATCCTCTCATTGCAGCATGCACAGAAATGGCTATTTTACGGGCACGTTCACCAAAACAAGCAGAAGAACTCATTGATTTTACGACGAATGCTTTTGAAGTTTTTGGAATTTCAGAAACTGAAAATGAATGCCGTTATCGTCAAGCCGCTTGTCTTCTTGCAGATATTGGTTGGCGTATACATCCAGATTATCGAGGCAATGAAGCAGCAAATCAAATAGCTTTAGGATCTTATCCAGGAATTTCTCATGAAGGGCGCCTTTATGCAGCGCTTGCTGTTTTTTTTCGCAATACGAGTTTATTGGTTGATAAAGAATCTCTTCCCATTTTTCAATTAGCAACTCAAAATATAATTGAAAAAGCACGTATTCTTGGCGAAACTATGCGTATTGCTCATCTTTTTAGTGCTTCTGTTGCAGGAATTTTACCTCATTTATTGTGGCATAAAAAAGCAGATCATATTATCCTGCAGATCCCAAAGAATTACGCTGGGTTATTAGGAGAACGTCCTCTTGGACGATTACAGAAGTTATCAAAAATAATAAAACAACCTCTCGCTTTTGAAATTTTTTGATTTTTTTCTAATTTATTCGTGTTTTATGTCTTATAATAGGGCCATTGACAAGGGATAAACTAGGCAATCTATCATCACGAGCTGGACAATAGGACTTGTTCCATAACGCCCAAGCCAGACTCCATGCAAGGCATTTGTAATGCCCTGAGCATTCATAAAAGAAAACATAATTTTTTATTCTGTTATTTGCGTCACAGGATGGATTTTTCACTTCATAAGCTTCATGTGAAAATGAAAAGCCTTGTCCATTTTTACGTGAAAAGGTTTTCTTTTATGCTGCGTCGTTATAACGTTTCTGTTTAGCTTGCTCGATTATCTTGATAAGATTCGATTGTAACCAACGCGATAAAAAACAAAACTTTAAAGGTTTTGGAAGAGATCCATTGGTTACATGACGGCGGAATGTTGAAATACCCATATGAAACAGTTTTGCACTTTCACGGTCTGGCAAAAGAATATCATTTCAGTCATTATAAAATCCTTCCACTATAAAAAATAAAAATAAATCATAACTATTTATTAACCATGATTTTTGAATCCTTTGAAATGTGTTTAATCTATAAAAAAAACAGCGCTTTATAATATAATTTCTTATGTAAAACTTTATGAGTCTTATTGAGATGGAATGAGAGAAACTTACGATATTCGGGGGCTAATTTAAATATAAATAACGCTAGATTATCTTTATAAATAAATATATTGCCTTTGTTAGGTATTTTAGTTGTTATGCTGGATCGTTTTTGATTGTTAGATTGCAATCTCGGTAGTTTTTTTTAATACGATATGGTGACGTGAGGCATTATATCTTTGTTTGTTCCGATTGCTAGGCTACTATTTTTGTAATGAATACGCTTTTATTATCAGAGCTTTTTCTTTTTAAAACTTTTAAATGAGGAGCTGTCTGTTTTTTTAGATTTTCTTAATAAGATTGCTATTTGATTGATCTAATAAAGATTTATCTGTCATTTTTAATAAGAGTTTACTATTCAAGTTTTTAACTTTGTCAGAAGTAGGTTTTATTTATCCTATTTGCGTTGGCCTATAGGGCATACCAATTGATGTAGATTATATGTATCATAATGGATTTTTAAAATGAAAATGTAAATTAAAGCTGTTTTGTGCTTATTTTTCCATCGTTAAAGTAAAATCCTATCTGGCCCTTTAGCAGTTGTTCGGCTTTTTGACCAAATATTTCATAGCGCCAGCCATTCATAGCGGGAATATTTTTCTTTATTCCTCCATTGGCAATTTTTTCTAAATCATTAGATGTTGCAATAATTTTAGGGGCAATGCTGTTTTCATTTGCAACAATTTTTAATAACACTTTGAGTAGATCGATAACAGCGGCCGTCGTATCATTGAGTGGATTATGTTTAGGAATGGGGGGTAAAGCAGAAAGATCCACCTCTAATCCTTCGTGGACAGCTTTGATTAATGATTGAGAAATTGAGAGTTTATCCCAGTTCTTATTAAGACTGCGCAACCGCTTTAATGCAGATTCATCTTTTGGTTGTTGGGTTGCTATTTCTATAAGACATTCATCTTTTATGATATGACGGCGTGGCATATTGTATTTTCGTGCTTCACGTTCCCGCCAAGCTGCTATCTTTTGTAATACAGCAAGTTCACGTGGCTTTTTAATTTTTCCTTTCACTTTTTTCCATGCTTCATCTTCTGGCATATCATAGGTTTTAGGATTTAAAAGGATTGTTATTTCATCGTCCATCCAGTGAGCACGTTGATTTTTTTCTAACCTTTTTTTCAATAACAGGTAAACATCTCTTAAGTAAGTTACATCGGCAAGTGCATAGAGCAGTTGTTTTTCAGACAAAGGGCGGTAACTCCAGTCTGTAAAGCGGGAGGATTTATCAAGATGATGCCCCGTGCAGCGTTGTACAATTTGATCATAGGAGATAGAATCACCAAATCCACAAATTGATCCTGCTATTTGCGTATCAAAGAGAGGGGAAGGAATAACACCTCCAAGATGATAAATTGTTTCAATATCTTGGCGCGCAGCATGAAAAACTTTTACAACTTTTTTATCGATCATAAGGTCAAAAAAAGGTTGTAAATCAATATCTGGTGCTATGGGATCAATCAAAACTGTGACATCTGGTGATGCGAGCTGGATTAAACACAGTTGAGGCCAAAAAGTTGTTTCGCGGATAAACTCAGTATCGACTGTTACAAAATCAGAGGTACGTAGAGCGTTAAGTGCAATTTCAAGATCTGTTGTTTGTGTAATAAGATTCATCATTTTATTATAATTCGATAAATTAAATTTGTGCTTTATTGACTTTATTTTTGAGTTTTTATTCTCATATCTTGACAAATGGTTATTAAAAAGCGTTTGTAGCGCATGTGAATATTATAATCAAAGGCAAAAAACATGCACCGTTATCGCAGTCATCATTGTGCGGCTCTTCGTAGATGTGATGTAGGAACACAAGTTCGTCTTTCGGGGTGGGTTCATCGTGTTCGTGATCATGGAGGGATTCTTTTTGTGGATTTACGTGATCATTTTGGAATCACACAAATTGTTGCTGATCCTGCTTCACCAGCTTTTAAAGTTATTGAAAAAGTGCGTTCTGAATGGGTTATTCGTGTGGATGGGGAGGTGTGTGCTCGTTCTGATGAGGTTATTAATGCAACGCTTCCAACAGGTGAGATTGAAATTTTTGCACAAGAGGTAGAAATTCTTTCGAAATCTGATGAGCTTCCTTTACCGATTTTTGGTGAGCCTGATTATCCAGAAGATATTCGATTAAAATATCGTTTTCTTGATTTGCGTCGGGAGACTATGCACAAAAATATCATGCGTCGGACTGAAATTATTGCGGCTATGAGACGGGCTATGCAAAATAATGGTTTTACGGAATTTACGACGCCACTTTTGACAGCTTCATCGCCGGAAGGAGCGCGTGATTTTTTGGTTCCAAGTCGTGTTCATCAGGGAAAATTTTATGCGTTACCGCAAGCGCCACAGCAATATAAACAATTGTTGATGATGTCAGGTTTTGATCGTTATTTTCAGATTGCTCCATGTTTTAGAGATGAAGATCCAAGGGCCGACCGTCTTCCTGGTGAATTTTATCAATTAGATGTTGAAATGAGTTTTGTTGAGCAAGAAGATGTTTTAGCAACTATGGAACCTATTATGCGTTCTATTTTTGAAGAATTTGCAGATGGAAAGACTGTGACACAAAGCTTTCCTCGCATTTCCTATGATGAAGCAATGCAAAAATATGGTTCTGATAAGCCTGATCTACGTAATCCGATCATTATGGAAGATGTTTCTCAGCATTTTTATAATTCTGGTTTCAAAGTCTTTGCTCAAATTTTAGCGAATGATGAGAATGCTCAAGTGTGGGCTATTCCAGCTAAAACGGGTGGAAGTCGTGCTTTTTGTGATCGTATGAATGTATGGGCACAAGGTGAGGGGCAACCAGGGCTCGGTTATATTTTTTGGCGTGAAGAAGAAGGAAAATTTGAAGGAGCAGGGCCTATCGCCAAAAATATTGGTGAACAGAGGACTGAAGCAATCCGTATACAGCTTGGGCTTGAAAGTGGGGATGCCTGTTTTTTTGTAGCTGGCGATCCAAAAAAGTTTTCATCTTTTGCCGGAGCAGCACGCACAAGGGTAGGAGAAGAATTAGATCTTCTTGATAGAGATAGTTTCTCTTTGGCGTGGATTGTTGATTTTCCATTTTTTGAATGGAATGAAGATGAAAAAAAGATTGATTTTGGACATAATCCTTTTTCTATGCCTCAAGGGGGAGAAAATGCCCTTGCCTGTCAAGATCCTCTTACTATTAAAGCTTTTCAATATGATCTTGTTTGCAATGGTTATGAAATTGCATCAGGTGGAATTCGTAATCACTTACCAGAAATGATGCTTAAAGTTTTTGAACTTGTAGGACTTTCTAAGGAAGTTGTGAAAGATCGTTTCGGTGGTCTTTATCGTGCATTCCATTATGGGGCTCCACCACATGGTGGTATGGCTGCGGGAATTGACCGCATCATTATGCTGTTGCAAGGTGTTAAAAATTTGCGTGAAGTTGCTTTATTTCCTATGAATCAACAGGCGCTTGATCTTTTGATGAGTGCTCCGTCTGATGTTTCTCCTACACAATTACGTGATTTAGGAATCCGCATGGCTCCTACTCACAAAAATAGCTCATAAAGTTGATAATGGATTGTTTTCATCTTTTCTACGTAGAGTGAAGTTTTGATGCCTTTCAAGAGCCATCGGTGTGTGTGGCTGTTTGTGAAATTTAGATAGGTAAAAACGCTATTGTGTTGATTCTTTACGAGGCATTTTTATTCCTTGTTTCTATAGTGGCTCTTCCACTTGTGATAGGTGAGGAAATGATTATGATTGCTTGATCATGAATAAATTAGAAATGAAAGAACTCTATAATATTCGGGAGTCTCATTTTAGTTGAAAAAAATGAATTATCTTTATGTGTCAATATATTATTTATTTTTTATTGAAGTTTTTACAACGTTGTAGCAGAGAATTGTGTCTCTTCGTTTTTATGAAAATAATGTGATTTTCCATTCTATGGACTTACTCTAAAAAGTTTAAATTTCATAAGTTTTGAATATTTTTTAGTTTTTCATAGAAAAACTGAAGGGGATTGTTATACAATTTATCTTTATAATAAAAGATGATGTTTGAAAGGTGCTTTTGTCATTCCAGAAAGGATGAAATAACTCTTTGTAGGCAGTTAAATTATCGTCGGATTTGACAAAGCTTTCAATAAATTACTTAGGACAAGGGGGACGGACATGTATAAATTTTTCAAATTGATATAATTTTCTGTTCATGTTCTAATTGCAGCGTTTGTTTTTATGTAATTGACTTTTAATAAAAAAGTCGACTCATAGAAGATTTCACTAAATAAATCCTATAAGATAATTTCTTATTATTGTGGGAATTGTTGTTTTAATACTATGTCTGATAAAATGAATTTACCTTTTGATAAAGAACATATTGAACCAATAGAATTACGTTCTGCTTTACAGGAACGTTATTTGGCTTATGCACTTTCTACGATTACACACCGTGCATTGCCTGATGTACGTGATGGATTGAAGCCGGTCCACCGGCGGATTGTTCATGCGATGCGTCTTCTCAAACTAAATCCTGGACAGTCTTATGCGAAATGTGCGCGGATTGTTGGTGATGTCATGGGAAAATTTCATCCTCATGGGGATGCGTCTATTTATGATGCCTTGGTGCGCTTGGCTCAAAGTTTTGCTGTTCGTTATCCGTTGGTTGATGGGCAAGGCAATTTTGGTAATATTGATGGTGATAATGCTGCTGCCATGCGTTATACGGAAGCACGTATGACTGAAGTGGCTGCATTGTTACTTGAAGGAATTAATGAGAATGCTATTGATTTTCGTTTAACCTATAATGAGGAAGATGAAGAGCCGGTTGTTTTACCAGGAGCTTTCCCTAATCTTTTAGCAAATGGTTCTTCTGGTATTGCTGTTGGTATGGCAACATCTATTCCACCCCATAATGTTGCTGAGCTTTGTGATGCAGCACTCCATTTGATTGCGCATCCCGATGTAAATGATGAGGCATTAAATCAATTCGTTCTTGGTCCTGATTTTCCGACGGGGGGAATTTTAGTTGAACCTAAAAAAAGTATTGAGGAATCCTATCGTGTTGGGCGTGGATTCTTTCGCTTGCGTTCACGTTGGCATCAGGAACCTGGTAGCCGTGGTTCTTATGTGATTGTTGTGACTGAAATTCCCTATCAGATTCAAAAGTCACGTCTTATTGAAAAAACAGCAGAGTTATTGCTTGCACGCCGATTGCCAATGCTTGAGGATATCCAAGATGAATCAGCAGAAGATATCAGAATCGTGCTGGTTCCTAAAAATCGGTCGGTTGATCCGGAGCTCCTTATGGAGTCTCTTTTTAAATTGACTGACTTTGAAGTAAGATTTCCCCTCAATCTGAATGTTTTGTCTTTGGGAAAAATACCCAATGTTCTTTCTTTGCGAGAAAGTTTGCAGCAATGGCTTGAACATCGTCAAGAAGTGCTTATTCGTCGCTCTCATTATCGGCTTGATCAAATTGATAGCCGATTGGAAATTCTTCATGGATATCTTATTGCCTATTTAAATCTCGATGAGGTCATTCAGATTATTCGTGAAGAGGATGAACCGAAAAAGAAGCTGATTAATCGGTTTGAATTAACAGAAAATCAAGCTGAAGCTATTCTTAATATGCGCTTGCGTTCTTTGCGTAAACTTGAGGAATTTGAAATTCGTAAAGAATTTGAAAGTTTGAAAGCTGAAAAAGAAAAGCTACAGAATTTATTAGCTTCTCCTATAAAACAGTGGAAAATAATTTCAGAAGAAATCAAAAAAGTTCGAAACACTTTTGGTCCTGAAACACTCTTGGGGAAAAGACGTACGACGTTTGAAGAGGCACCAAGACATGATCTTGATGATATTCAACAAGCAATGATCGAAAAAGAACCGATTACTATTGTTATTTCTGAAAAGGGGTGGATGCGCGCTTTGAAGGGACATTTGACCGATTATAAAGCGCTTTCTTTTAAAGAAGGAGACAGTTTAAAGTTAGCATTTCCGGCATTTACAACCGACAAGATTGTGCTGATCAGTACGGGTGGAAAGTTTTTTGCTATTGGTGCAAATAGTTTACCTGGAGGGCGGGGACATGGTGAACCTATTCGTCTTTTAGTTGATATGGATGATGAGCACGATGTTCTCACAGCTTTTGTGCATCGCGCCGAGGAAAAATTGCTCTTGGTTTCATTTCACGGTAATGGTTTTATTGTTTCTTCTGCAGAAGTGATCGCCAATACACGAAAAGGAAAGCAAGTGATGAATGTGAAAGCTCCTGATAAGGTAAAGCTTTGTGTTCCGGTAAATGGTGATCATGTGGCTGTAGTTGGTGAAAACCGTAAAATGCTTATTTTTTCTATTGAACAAATACCAGAAATGAATCGCGGTAAAGGTGTTCGTTTACAGCGTTATAAAGAAGGTGGTGTTGTTGATGCCAAGACTTTTAATTTATCAGAAGGCTTAAGTTGGCAAGATACAGCTGAACGAATCTTTAACCGTCAGGCGGACGATCTCTTTGAATGGATGGGAACGCGTGCGGGAGTTGGGCGTTTGGTTCCAAAAGGATTTCCAAAATCAGGAAAATTTATTAATTAAATGTATTTTATAAATGGGGAAAATTCCCTATAGTTTTATGATTGTTTAAGATATTAATTTATAAGGATAATTTATTATTTTTTATATTGAAAGAAAGACCTAAAGCGTAAGTTTTTCTCTTATTTCGATCTTGTTCAGGTTAAATCAATCAAAACTGTTTGTTTGCCTATCATGAGATGAGAGACCAGCCCGTCTTCATAAAAACTATTGAAGAAAAGAATAAAAATATTTTTTAATAAACCGTTTCACATACAAGAGTTGTTGCAACAATAGGTATGTTTGTTTTTTTACATTATACCATTTATGGGTGCTGTCGTGAAATGATTTGATATTTCGAGAGCTGTACCTTTAAACAAACAATGTGAATGTTAACACAAGAGTGTTCTATTTGGAGATGTTTTATTTTGTCTGATAGGTTTATCTTCTTATTGTTCAAGAGAGATGTTATTAATCTTTCATAGTAATATTTATTCGTTAGGATTACTATGATATTGTCTAAAAAGATGACCACGTTCAGCCCATAAGACGAGAAGTATGGCAGTGAGACTCAGAAAGAAAAATCCTGCTGAGTTTGGGATGGTTGTTTCATCAAATTGTTGGGCAATAAAAAAGCTAAGTCCTGCACCGATAGATGTTTGAAGAAAGCCGGATACAGAAGAAGCTGTTCCAGCTATTTCTCCTACAGGTTCAAGAGCGAGTGTATTGAAATTGGCCATAATACCACCGCAGGTAAACATTAATATACAATATAACGTCATATAAAAAGGAAAAGGGATAACACCACCTGCTAAGATGGACCCAATAAACCAAATGCATGAAGCAGCACAAAAGAGCAAAAGCATAGTATGAGCAATACGCCGCATTCCAAGGCGTCCAACGAGTTGAGAGTTAAAGAATGATGATAGAGCTTGAAATGCAGCACCAACTGCAAAAGCAATAGGGAACCAAAGTCCTAGATTATAGATCCCTTCATATGTTTGTTGTGATGTATTAACGGCGGTAAAGATACAGCCTAAAATAATGGAAGTTGCAAGTGTATAGCAAAGTGTTGTGCGATTGGTTATTACAATCCATAAGTTGTGTTTAACTGAAAAAAAGGAAAGAGAGCGTTGCGTATAAAGAGTTTCAGGCAAGCGCAGTTGAATCCAAATCATCAGTCCTAAACCAATCATTGCCATGAAAATAAAAATATATTGCCAATGTCCGAGCAGTAAAATGAGCTGTCCTGTTGCGGGACCAACCATTGGTGCAACAAGAAAAACCATCATAACAATAGACATAACTTCTGCCATTTTTCGACCACTGTAAAGATCACGTACGACGGAAACTGTAAGAACCCGCATAGCAGCCCCTCCAATACCTTGCAAGATACGTAAAATAAGCAAGAGAGAAAAATCAGTTACAAAGGCACAGCCAATCGCCGTAAATGAATAAAAAGCAAGCCCGAGAAGAATAAGTTTACGTCGTCCATACCTATCGCTTATTGGACCGAAAAATATTTGAGCAATGCCATAGCTAATAAGATAACTCGAAATGATATAATGTTGATCATTTTCATTGAGAACATTTAAGCCGTCTAAAATATTGGGCATAGCTGGCAGCATAATATCAACAGCTATAGCGTTAATAGCCATAAGCGAAGCAATAAGAATAACAAATTCTTTATAGCCAATTTTGTTTCTAATCGCATCTCTATGCGTTTGTTCATCGACTGAATATGACATATGGCATCCTTGAAATAAAAATTTCGTCTGAAAACAGCTCTTTTTAAGAGTCTGAATAAAATGAAAGATACCTATGATTGATTACAGGGAATATTTTTTTCTTTCAAAAGTTTCTGTAACTCATTGTTTTGAAACATCTCTTTAACAATATCACAGCCTCCGATAAATTCACCTTTGATATAAAGCTGTGGAATTGTTGGCCAATTTGAGTAATCTTTAATCCCTTGACGCAATTCGTTAGAAGTTAAGATATTAATCCCTTTATAATTCAATCCTAAATAATCAAGGATTTGAACCACTTGTCCTGAAAACCCGCATTGCGGAGCGTCAGGTGTTCCTTTCATGAATAAAATGACGTCGTTTGTTTTAATTTCGTTGTCAATAAAATCATGAACAGTGGTCATTTTTATCCCTCGATATTTCAGATTTTTATCAGTGTGTAATTTATATCCATACTGCTTTTAATCGTATTAAATGTGTGAATGCAAGAAAAAATTTTAGATTATTTTGGGACATTTGTTTGCAACATTAAGGCGTGAAGGTCATTTCCCATATTGCCTTTAAGGGCATCATAGACCATTTTATGTTGTTGAACACGGGTTTTACCACGAAAACTTTCAGAAATAACTTCTGCAGCATAATGTTCCCCATCTCCAGCAAGATCACGAATTGTTACAGTAGCATCAGGAATGCCTTCACGAATAAGCGTTTCAATTGCATGGGCACTCATTGCCATCATTATTCTCCTATGTTGTTCATTTTTTTATAAAGGCTGTTTAAGAGAAAAAACAATTTTTATTCTTCACCCATAAATTGTGGAAACCAGTTTTCATAGGCTTTTGTGAGTTTGTCTACTGAAAGTGTTAATATCCCATCTATATTAAGAGAAGTTCCCTCAACTTGACCTAGCTCTGTTAAAGAAACTGTATTGATTTGTGCAAGCTCTTTAAGACTATTAAGAGAGTGAGGTTTGACGGCTAAAAGATAACGTCCTTGGTCTTCTCCAAAAAGTTCTGCATGATGGGGTGATTTATTGCTTAATTTTACTTTAATTCCTTTACCTGCTTTAATCACCATTTCAGCAAGTGCTATCGCTAATCCTCCGTCAGAAAGGTCATGGGCGGCGTGAATAAAACCACGATGTATGACATCTCGAACAAATTGACCATGCTTTTTTTCAAGTTGTAAATCTACAGGGGGGGGGGCGCCTGCATCAATATTTAAAATGTTACGTGCATAGATTGATTGTCCTAAATGGGAGCCGCAATTTCCTACTAAAACAAGAATATCTCCATTTTGCATACCACTTATTGTTACCATTTTAGACCAATCATTAAGAAGACCTACCCCAGCAATTGTGGGGGTTGGAAGAATGGCTTCCCCATTTGTTTCATTGTAAAGAGAAACATTGCCTGAAACGATAGGAAAATCGAGGATTCTACAAGCTTCTCCTATACCTTTAATAGCAAAAGCCAGCTGTCCCATAATTTCAGGTTTTTCAGGGTTACCAAAATTGAGATTATCTGTAGCAGCCAGTGGTGTTGCACCTGTCGTACTAATGTTTCGCCAGCATTCTGCGACAGCTTGTTTCCCCCCTTCATAAGGGTCTGCTTCACAATAGCGAGGTGTTACATCAGAAGAAAAAGCAAGAGCACGTTTGCTGTTGTTTCCTACACGGATAACGCCTGCATCACCTCCTGGACAAACAAGGCTATTTCCTTGGATAAGGGTATCATATTGTTCATAAACCCATCGCCGTGAACTTTGATTAGCAGAATTCAATAAGGTCAGAAGCGCATCACCAAGATTTTCAACTTTTTTGACGTCTTCTGCTTTCAAGGGTGTTTTTTTTGCCGGCTCACTCCAAGGACGATCATAAACAGGCGCTTCATCACCAAGCTCTTTGATGGGAAGATTGACAACTTCTTCCCCTTGATGAAATACACGAAAACGTAAATCATCGGTTGTTTTCCCAATGATAGAAAAATGTAGCCCCCACTTATGAAAAATTGCTTCTGCTTGCTTTTCTAGTTCTGGTTTAAGGACCATGAGCATACGCTCTTGACTTTCAGAAAGCATCATTTCATAGGCTGTCATGTTTTCTTCTCGAACAGGAACTGTATCGAGATTAAGCTGTATCCCTAAATTTCCTTTTGCCCCCATTTCAACGGCAGAAGAAGTGAGTCCTGCGGCTCCCATATCTTGAATAGCAACCACGGCTCTAAGTTCCATGAGCTCTAAACATGCTTCAAGGAGACATTTTTCTGTAAAAGGATCACCTACTTGAACAGTTGGGCGTTTTTCACTGATTGAATCATCAAATTCAGCAGAGGCCATTGTTGCTCCACCGACACCATCACGTCCTGTTTTTGCACCAAGGTAAACAACAGGGAGTCCAATACCTTGCGCTTTAGAATAAAAAAGGGCGTTTGTCTTTGCAATACCGGCGACAAAAGCGTTAACAAGGATATTGCCATTATAACGCTCATCAAAATTTACTTCTCCACCAACCGTTGGAACGCCAAAAGAATTGCTGTAACCACCTATTCCAGAAACAACACCAGAAACAAGATGGCGTGTTCGTGGGTGATCAGGAGCACCAAATCGCAATGCATTCATAGCAGCAACAGGACGGGCTCCCATTGTAAATACATCACGTAAAATACCACCAACACCTGTCGCTGCACCTTGATAAGGTTCAATATAAGAAGGGTGGTTATGGCTTTCCATTTTGAAAACAACACATTGTCCTTCGCCAATATCGACAACACCAGCATTTTCACCAGGTCCTTGGATGACACATTTTCCTTCTGTCGGAAGAGTTTTTAGCCATTTTTTAGATGATTTATAGGAACAATGTTCGTTCCACATTGCAGAAAAAATTCCTAGTTCAGTAAATGTTGGTTCTCTACCAATTAACGTTAGGATACGTTGATATTCATCTTCTTTTAGCCCGTGTTGTGCAATGAGTTCTGGTGTAATAGTGATGTTATTGCAAGGCTTCATGAGTATTTATCCGTCAAGTTAATCGAAATTTAGCATTTTTATTTTTTTAACCTAGCAGCTTATATTATAAACAATAATGTTGTTTAATAATAAAAATATTTATAGACAGTAAGCTGAAGATTTTGTCCGTTTGTTTGGTGGGATTTAAGACTAAAAATGGTCTTAAATAATTATGTGTTTAGAAAATAATATCCATTGTTGTTTGTGAAGAGCTTTGTTTATAGATTTACGATGCGAGAAATGGTATAAATCCTTGTTTTTTTAAATTATGGAGCGCGAGTATTTTTGCAGCATTATCCATTTACTAACTCTAAAGCACTTTGAAAAAGCAAACGACCGTCAGTACCTCCATGGGCGGGTTCAATAAAGTTTTCAGGATGGGGCATCATACCAAGAATATTACCAGTTTTATTAACAATACCAGCAATATCTTTCATTGAGCCGTTCGGGTTTGTATTTTCTGCATAGCGAAAAACAATTTGTTCATTGTCTTCCATTTGTTTCAATGTTTCACTATCAATAAAATAATTTCCGTCATGATGGGCAACAGGACAACGAATAATTTGTCCTTTAGAATAATATCGAGAAAATTTTGTCTTGGCGTTGACGACTTCAAGTTTGATTTCACGACAAACAAACTTTAAAGAAGCGTTACGCATTAAAGTACCGGGTAATAATCCTGCTTCCAACAAAATTTGAAATCCATTACAGATACCTATAATTGTCGTACCTTCTTGTGCTTTTTCACGAATGGCTTTTAAGACGGGAGTTCGCGCTCCAATCGCACCACATCTTAAGTAGTCGCCATAGGAAAAGCCACCAGGAATAATAATAACATCTACATCTGGAATTGTTGTTTCTGTTTGCCAAATTTTTAGTGGCTCAACTCCCGTTATATGATGTAATGCTGCAACCATATCTCGATCACGATTTAATCCAGGAAGTTGAATGATGGCAGTTTTCATGAGCGTTTCACTTAAAAAAGTTCGATTGTATAATTTTCAATGACAGTATTTACGAGTAACTCTTCACACATTTGTTCAAGTTTTTTCTTTGCGGTTTCAGAAGGTAGTTCATCAAGAACAATATCAAAAACCTTTCCTTGACGAATGGATTGAATGCCTTCGAAAGCTAAACTTTTTAAAGCACCGACAATTGCTTCTCCTTGTGGATCAAGAACGCTTTCTCTTAAAGTAACTGTAATGCGTGCTTTCATTTTTTGCTTCCTGCTTTTTTAAAGAACCTCTCCTTTGAAAGAGGGGTATTTATATAAGGTGATGTTTTTTTACCTTGTTTTTACTTTACGAGAACGGGACCACTTGGTCGTGTTGGTTCATTTTCATTCATAATACCAAGACGTTTGGCAACTTCTTGATAGGCATTAATAAGCCCACCCATATCACGACGAAAACGGTCTTTATCCATTTTTTCTTGTGTGTGCATATCCCATAGTCGTGCAGAATCAGGAGAGATTTCATCAGCAAGAACAATGCGCATCGTTTCATCTTCCCACAGGCGACCAAATTCCATTTTAAAATCAATTAATTGGATGTTAACACCGGCAAAAAGCCCAGAAAGAAAATCATTAATACGAATTGAAAGTTGCATGATATCTTCTATCTCTTGTGGGACAGCCCACCCAAAAGCTGTGATATGTTCTTCCGTTACCATAGGATCATCGAGAGAATCATTTTTATAGTAGAATTCAATGATGGATTGCGGAAGCGGGGTTCCTTCTTCCAGTCCTAAACGCTTAGCAAGAGAGCCAGCAGCAACATTGCGAACAACAACTTCCAACGGAATGATTTCCACCGCTTTAATAAGCTGTTCGCGCATGTTTATACGTTTGATAAAATGTGTTGGGATGCCCAAACGTCCAAGATGGCTAAAAATATGTTCCGAAATTCGGTTGTTTAAAACCCCCTTTCCGTCGATAATTTCATGTTTTTTTGCATTAAAGGCAGTTGCATCATCTTTAAAAAATTGAATATAAGTCCCTGGTTCAGGTCCTTCATATAAAATTTTAGCCTTGCCTTCATAAATACGGTGGCGACGATTCATCATGATTCTCTATTTATCTTGAGAGGTTTTTAATAACATTGATAAATGATACTATCCTAATTGATAGAATTTCTCAATGATATTGCTATGATACTTTTATAATTTTTATCATTACACGTTTACCCAAAGGTGAAGATACATAAGCGATGAGAAAGAAGATCACCTCTTTTGGATCAAATTTTTGCAAGAAAGTGAGAGAGGACCATAAGCCCTTCAGGCCAAGGTCCGTGTCCGGATTCTGCGTTAATATGGCCAGAATACCCAGCATCAACAAAGAGTGATCCCCAATCATTGGCAATTTTTTCTGCTACTGAAAATTGACAAAATTCATCGTTGCGACTGGCTATGACAATAGAAGGAAAAGGAAGCTTTTGGCGATGATAGGGGCCAAATGTCATTAAATGTTTGGGACGTATTTTTTCATTGGCGACATCTGGAGGTGCAACAAAGAATGCGCCACAAATTTTTTCTGTATTTTGTACAGTTGCATGAATAACACTGGGAACTCCTAATGAATGAGCAATAAGCATAACAGGCCTTTGAGCTTTTGCGATGGCGGTTTTAACTTTGTTAACCCACTCTTCACAAACAGGCTTTGACCAATGGAGTTGTTCAATGCGGCGGGCTGTCGACAATTTTTTTTCCCAGCGTGTTTGCCAATGATCTGGACCAGATCCTTTGTAGCCAGGAACAATAAGAATATCGAGTTGATTTGCTCTCATGAATTGTTTTCTTTGTTACAACAGATTTTTGATCATAGGTGGAATGGATTTTGGTTTTCTATGTCGCTTTATTGTTCTTCAAAAACACGTTTAAAAATCGTATTGATATGTTTGGTGTGGTAAGAAAGATCAAATTTTTCGCGAAGTTCTTCTTCACTTAAAGCTTTGGTAACATCTTTGTCATTGAGGAGTTCTTCTAAAAAATCTTTTCCTTGTTCCCAAACTTTCATCGCATTTCGTTGTACAATTCGATAAGAATCTTCACGACTAATCCCTGCTTGTGTGAGGGCTAAAAGAACCCGTTGTGAGTGAACAAGACCGCGGAATTTATTGAGATTTTTTTGCATATTTTCTGGATAGACAATAAGATTTTCAATGACAGATGTGAGGCGAGAAAGAGCAAAATCAAGTGTAATAGTCGCATCTGGAGCAATATAACGCTCAACAGATGAATGGGAAATATCACGTTCATGCCAAAGAGCTACATTTTCCATGGCTGGGAGTGCAAATGCACGTACCATACGGGCTAATCCAGTTAAATTTTCTGTTAAAACTGGATTACGTTTATGAGGCATTGCCGATGAACCTTTTTGCCCAGGTGAGAAATGTTCCTCTGCTTCAAGAACTTCTGTTCGTTGTAAATGGCGTATTTCTATCGCTAGCCTTTCAATAGAGGAAGCAATAACACCAAGTGTTGCAAAAAACATAGCATGACGATCTCTTGGTATTACTTGGGTGGAAACTGGTTCAGCACGCATCCTCAAGGCTTTTGCTACATGTTCTTCAACGCGTGGATCGATATTTGCAAAAGTTCCTACGGCTCCTGAAATCGCGCAAGTAGAAATTTCTTCTCGTGCTGCAAGAAGACGTTTGCGACAACGGGAAAATTCAGCGTATGCAAGAGCAAACTTGATTCCAAATGTTGTCGGTTCAGCATGAATGCCATGACTCCGCCCAATAGTGATTGTCTCTTTATGCTCAAAAGCACGTCTTTTTAATGCTTCAAGAAGTTGATCTATATCCTTTAGCAAAATATCACTCGCACGCATCAATTGAATGTTCAGCGTTGTATCGAGAACATCAGATGATGTCATGCCTTGGTGGATAAAACGTGCTTCTGGTCCAATGAATTCAGCTAGGTGGGTTAGAAATGCGATAACATCATGTTTGGTAATTGCTTCAATTTCATCAATGCGATTGACATCAAATTTAGCTGCTGCCCCTTTTTCCCAAATGACTTTGGCGGCTTCTTTCGGAATAATCCCTAAGTGAGCAAGGGCATCACAGGCATGGGCTTCAATTTCAAACCAAATACGATATTTTGTTTCGGGAGACCAAATTGTTATCATTGCAGGGCGGGAATAACGTGCGATCATCATTTTTTTCCTTGTTGTGAGAGGATTGCGGCTTGGCGCAATGCATTAATACGTGTTCTGTAAAGCTCTTTATTTCCATCTTTATAAATTGCAGAGCCTGCGACAAATACATTTGCACCAGCTTTTGCTGCTATCCCAATTGTATCAACGGTGATACCACCATCAACTTCAAGATCAATAGGGCGGTTTGCAATCATGCTTTTAACGCGCTTAATTTTATCTTTTATTTCTGGAATAAAACTTTGTCCACCAAAACCGGGATTGACTGTCATGATGAGAATGAGATCTAATTGATCAAGCAAATATTCAAGTACATGTTCAGGGGTGCTTGGATTGAGTGCGATTCCTGCTTTTTTTCCCATTTTTTTGATTGTTTGTAATGAACGATGAAGATGTGGACTTGCTTCAGCATGAATGGTTATAATATCTGAACCCGCTTTTGCAAAAGCTTCCAAATAAGGGTCTACTGGTGCAATCATCAGGTGGACATCAAATATTGCTTTTGTTAATGGGCGTAGAGCTTTGATGATTTCAGGACCAAAGGTGATGTTAGGAACAAAGTGCCCATCCATAATATCAAGATGAAGCCAATCTGCACCAGCATCAACAACATCTAACATTTCTTGTCCAAGTTTAGAAAAATCAGAAGCCAAGAGAGAAGGCGAAATGAGATGAGAATGGGGCATTAAAATCTCCTTGATTGGCAGTTTTTATCATATCGCTGTGTATACACAAATATCTTTTGTGTTATGACGGAAAAGAAAAAATATGTATTATAGATCTTTTTATGGAAAGATCGCTTGAAATTTTAAAGCTTTATAAGTGAAAGATATGTCGAATCATAAAACATATTTGATGCCTGAACTTCAACATAAACATACTATCGCGGTTTCTTCCCAAGAATATCGAGATGCCATGAGTCTTTTTGCAGGAGCTGTGCATATTGTGACAACAAATGGTATTAAGGGAAGACGCGGGGTGACTGTTTCGGCGTGTTGTTCTTTATCTGATGATCCTCCAACCCTTCTTGTTTGTCTCATGCGCCATAATTTAAAGAATCAGGTGTTTATGGAGAATGGAAATTTTTGTGTTAATAGCTTGGCAGGAAAGCATCGTTCATTAGCGGATGTTTTTTCGAGGCGTTGCAATTCTACACAAAATGAGCGTTTTGATGTTGCTCAATGGGGAGCTTTGCAAACGGGGGCGCCTAGTCTTTCAGACGCTCTAGCATCGTTTGATTGTCGTTTGATTTGTTGGCATGAGCACGCAACCCATTGTGTTTTGATTGGTGAGGTTGTTGCAATTAACTGTAATCAAGAAAAAGATGCTTTGATGTATTTGAAACGTGAATATCACACTTTGCCTTTATAAAGATTTTATTTTTTTGCATTGATGAAATGATTTATTGTTGCTTCATTTAGACTTTAAACAATGAATGAGAGAGTAGGGGAGGGATGGCTCTGATATCTGATATTAGATTTCCTTCTTTTTAAAGTTTTTCAATAAGCGAGAAAAATGATTCTGGATGAGATTTGATCAAGAATCCAATCTACATAAAAAGCGATTAAACCTAAACAGTGCATTTAGACATATTCGTCAATTGTTATGAAAAGACATTTTACTCTTGTGTTGATGGGTATTGCACAATATATAGACCGCACATAGCATATGTGGAGGTTTTTTATTGCATGAGCGAAGAGATTGATGGTCAATATCGCCCTAGTGAAGATGAGCCTTTTATGAATGAGCGGCAAAAGGCGTATTTTCGTGCTAAACTGGTTTCTTGGAAGAATGATATATTAAAAGAAGCTCGTGAGACTTTGGAAAATTTGCAGGAAGAGAATGTTGGTCAACCCGATTTGACTGATCGGGCTTCTTGTGAAACTGATCGTACAATCGAATTACGTGCTCGTGATCGTCAGAGGAAACTTATTTCAAAAATAGATGCTGCTTTAGAGCGCATTGATAATGGGACATACGGTTTTTGTGAAGAAACCGGCGAGCCCATTAGTATAAAGCGTCTTGAGGCTCGGCCGATAGCCGTTTTGTCATTGGAAGCGCAAGAACGTCACGAACGACGTGAAAGAGTTTATCGTGATGATTAAAGTCATTGAAATGATAAAAAACGAAATTCGTGGTGATAAAATTGTGTATTTTTATTTTTGAGGAGTAGGAATGAATAAAGATGGTTCTTGCCGCCCCTCAATTTCGGCGGTGATTGCTGAATCTTTTACCGCTTGATTCGTAAAAGGAGAGGGATTTTTATCCGATATGTTGTTTCTTTCTGTAGGGGCGGAATTTAGATGTGTGTGTGTTTCTCTCTTTTGTATTTTAGATGTACCTGTAATATCGGATTCTACAACCACATCTGTTAATCCGCCAATAAGGAGCAAATGTTCTTTATTATCGCAACGGACTAAAACAAGGCGGCGTACTCGATCTATAGAAATTACTTCACATAATGCTAATCGTGATAGACTTTTTTTTCTATTAATGCTGAATCTTCTCGTACTTAAACGACGTAAAAACAAGATAATTATGGTAATAGCTGTGATTGTTATTATAAAAAACAAAGAGCTTATCGTTATTTTCGCAGCAGATACACCTATTTGCTCTGATAACCAGATATACATAGATTTTCTCCCATTTTTGTGTGAAAATATCGTTTTTTATCGAGATAAATTTATAAATACACCCTTAAAAGGCTCACTTAAATACAAGAAATAAAATTTTTAACATTAAGTGAGCTTTCTTAGAAAGATAATATCATAGTATATACTTTATAACAATGAATATAAAGGAAGTTTTGTGATATAAGAAACAGCTAAATCTAAGGCAATGAGAGATGGATAAAGGTTTTGATAATAATAAAAGATCAGTGTCTTCTGTTCATCGAAGAGTTGTGATTTTTGGTGTTGTTTTTATATTAGTTTTTCTTTTCATTGTGGGTATTTTAGGTTTTTTTTATCCACAAAGCTATTTGCAAAAGGCGATATCAATATCTTTTTTGATTCTAGCAATTATCGGTGTTGCAACACTCGTTTTGTGTGGAATGGGCATTTTAAGATATCATGTGTGGTCGCATGAAGATTTTGATTTTAGCATCTTTAATAGGAGCGATGATGCAATTGTAATCTCTGATCTTTCTGGTTTTGTTTATTATTCTAATCAAAACTATCAAAAAATTCTGACCTATAAGCCTGAAGTGTCTTGTTATATGGTTATTGCTGATCTTCCAGGAGCAGGTGCACTCTCGTATCGCTTAAAGGTTGCTGCCTGTAATAATCTTGCAGCGCAAGAGGAATTGAGAGTAGAACAACCAATTTTTACCGATTCTACACCAAAAAAATCTGTTTGGTATAATATCTCCGTGCAGCCTATCACAAAACAGAAAAAAAAGCTTTTATTTTGGCGTATTACTGATATTTCGCATTTACAACAAACGCGAGAAGTTTTTTTCTCGAACCTTCAAGAGGCTATCAATCACTTGGATCAAGCCCCTATTGGTTTTGTATCCGTTAATAGACATGGAACTATTCTTTATGCCAATGCGATTTTTGCCGAATGGTTTTCAATTGATTTAGCGAATTTCTCAATTGGTCAATATAATTTTGATTCGTTATTTGATAGCGTTGGCGCTAAGAGCTCATGGAGTGATATCTGTTTGCAAACCAACAGATATCAAAGTTCAGGTTACTCTTTACCTTATAGGTTTTCGTTATGTTTAAATTCACACACGACTTGTGAGAAAATATTCCATTGTCTTATATCTGTTTCTTCTCTCTTAGAAGAGGAGGCCATTTATCGTATTGTGATCATTCCACAACAAATACAAAAAGAAGAGGACGATCAATTAAAATTACCCAGTATATTAGGAGAATATTTTGATGCGAGTCCTTTTGCAATAGCCGTGGTGGATCATGCAGGGCAATTGATTCATATGAATAAAGCTTTTTCATCACTCACGGGATGTATGGACAAAGCTGTCAATTTTTATGATGTTATTTCTCGTCGTGATTGTGTGCAGTTAGAGCGTTCTTTTCAGAGAATTGCGACAAATAAAAATTATTTTGTTTCTCTAGAAACTGTTTTAGAAAAAAATGAAGAATGCCATTTACGACTCCATATTATGTCTGTACCGCCTTATCATGGTGATGCATTGCAAGATTTGCTTATTATCTCTGTCATTGAAACAACCGAACAAAAAACACTTGAAGACAAAATGATGCAAAGTCAGAAGATGCAAGCTGTAGGACAATTGGCTGGCGGCATTGCTCATGATTTTAATAATGTTTTAACAGCAATTTTAATGTCGTGTGATCTTCTTTTAAATACGCATCGTAGTTCTGATCCTGCTCATGCTGATCTGATCAATATTAAAAATAATGCTAATCGAGCAGCTGCTCTTGTACAGCAATTATTAGCTTTTTCTAGAAAGCAAACACTTCGACCTGAAGAAGTTGATTTTACTGAATTTTTATCAGATATCCGCAATCTTATTTTACCACTTTTGGGGAATAATATTCAGTTAAAAATTATCCATGGAAGAGATTTGTGGAGCGTTGAAGTTGATCAAGCATCTTTCCAGCGTGTTATTATGAATTTGGTTATTAATGCGCGTGATGCCATGTTAGATGGAGGTATTGTTACGATTGCGACAAACAATATTACAAAGCAACAAAGTGCTGAATTTAATCATCTTGGTTTAGCAATTGGCGAGTATGTGCAATTGACTATTTCAGATACAGGGGCTGGTATATCCGCTGCTATACAAGAAAAAATGTTTGAGCCATTTTTTACAACAAAAGAAGTTGGAAAAGGAACAGGACTTGGTTTATCAATGGTTTATGGAATTATCAAGCAGAGCGGTGGGTACATTTATTGTGAAAGTAAAGAAGGTGAAGGAGCAACATTTCATATTTTTCTTCCCCGTTATATCCCCAATATAAAAGGAGAAATTTCTCAAAAGATTGAAAAAGATGAAGAGAAAGATAAAAATATAGACTTAACAGGATCTGCGACTGTTTTATTGGTTGAAGATGAAGATGCGGTCAGAATGGGGGGGGTAAGAGCTCTTCAAATGAGAGGATATACGGTTTTAGAGGCAGCAAGTGGGGTGGAAGCACTCTCTATTCTTGAGGAACAAAAAGGAGATGTTGATATTATTGTTTCCGATGTGGTGATGCCAGAAATGGATGGGCCCACTTTATTGAAGGAAGTCCGTAAAAACTATCCTGATATCAAATTTCTTTTCGTTTCTGGATATGCAAAAGATGCCTTTGCTAAAAATCTTCCACAAGATGCTGTTTTTGGTTTTTTATCTAAGCCTTTTACACTCAAACAGTTAGCTGTAACAGTTAAAGAAACACTTTCGTCATAAACAAAAATTTATGCAATAGAAAATTGCGTATTTTAAGATTTTTTAGGTGAAATACGAGAGTATTTTGATAAATAGAGCTTATGATAATGTCATAGAATTGAATAAAGAAGAAAAATTTTAAAAATGAACTAAAATTCAAAAAATTACATATTTTGTGCAAAAATTTATGAAGAGATGGACTCTATTATGTCAATATTTCATAGAGATTTTCAATTGTAGATACTGAGCAAAAACTATGTGTAAAGCATTGAAATATGCTGATTAATAGATTGTTGATACACTCAAAAAGATAAAAGCTGTTGTTGCGTATCGACCATTTTGCTCTTCCCTTCAATAAATGCTTTTAAGGCTTCGGGATAGAGTTTATGCTCTGCTTTAAGAACTCTTTGTGCTAAGCACTCAGCAGTATCATGGGGATAGACTGGAACGGCTGCTTGGGCAAGGATTTTTCCTGCATCCATGTCTTCTGTAACAAGGTGAACAGTGCAACCCGTGATTTTTACACCTGCTTGTAAAGCTTTTTCATGTGTGTTTAAGCCTTTAAATGAAGGCAAAAGAGAAGGATGAATGTTTAAAATTCGTCCTTCATAAAGTTTTACAAAACGTGGTGAGATAAGGCGCATATACCCTGCAAAGCAGAGAAAATCCGGTTTATATTGATTTAAAATTGTAAAAATATTTTCTTCATGCTCTTCTTTTGTTTTGTAAATTTTACGATCAACAATATGAATAGGTAAGTTATGGTTTTGCGCTTTTTCAATACCGTTGGCACGCGGATTATCGCAAATAACCGCAACGATTTCAGCAGGATATGCCGTTTGTTGACTAGCTTGAGCAAGGGCGACCATATTGGATCCATTACCAGAAATGAAAACGACGATTTGTTTTTTCATAAATGCAGTACCCCTTTATAAAGTATTCCTTTATTTTGATCTTGGCATTTTGTTAAAATGCCAAGGGGAGTTACAGTCTCTCCTTTTCTTTCAAGAGCTTGTGTAATTGTTTCAGCTGCATGCTGTGCTACGATAATGATCATGCCAATACCACAATTAAATGTTCTTAACATTTCTGTTTCTTCTATTTTACCTTGTTTGGCAATCCATGAAAATACTGCTGGAACATTGATGCTAGAAAGATTAATTTCAGCGCAGAGAGAGGATGGAAGGACGCGTGGAATATTTTCAGGAAAACCTCCACCCGTAATATGAGCAAGAGCTTTAATCCCTTCATATTTTTGCATGATGGGAAGAAGCGATTTTACATAAATGCGTGTTGGTGTAAGAAGTGCTATACCAAGGCTGCTTTCAGGGGAAAAAGGGGCAGGGTCATTCCATTTGAGATAATTTTGCTGGATGATTCGTCGAACAAGCGAAAAGCCATTGGAATGAATTCCAGAGGCGCTTAGACCTAATATAATATCACCTTCTGTCAAATCTTTTGAAGGGAGTAGCTTGCTACGTTCGCATGCTCCAACAGCAAAACCAGCTAGATCATAATCTCCCTCTGCATACATTCCTGGCATTTCTGCAGTTTCTCCTCCAATAAGAGCAGCACCGGCTTGTTTACATCCTTCTGCAATACCGGAAACAATCGCAGCTCCTTGTTCAGGGTCAAGCTTTCCAGTTGCAAAATAATCCAGAAAAAAGAGAGGTTCAGCCCCTTGTACGAGTAAATCATTGACACACATAGCTACAAGATCAATACCTACAGTGTTATGGTGACCTACTTCAATGGCAATTTTTAATTTTGTTCCCACACCATCATTGGCTGCTACTAGGATAGGATCCGTAAAGCCTGCTGCTTTTAAATCAAAAAGTCCACCAAAACCGCCAATTTCTGCATCTGTTCCGGCTCGTTTTGTTGCGCGTATAAAGGGTTTAATTTTTTCTACCATGGC
Source organism: Bartonella sp. CL436QHHD (assembly GCF_042195105.1). NCBI lineage: Bacteria > Pseudomonadati > Pseudomonadota > Alphaproteobacteria > Hyphomicrobiales > Bartonellaceae > Bartonella > Bartonella sp. CL436QHHD. The sequence continues at coordinate 136,809 of NZ_JBHINR010000023.1, forward strand.
ATTACCCATATCGATGTTTACACCGGCTTTTGCGTAGGTAAGACCAGCTTTGGATTTATCCCCAGCCTTGGATTTATTATTTGTAAGATCTTGATTGCTCATTGGAGCCTTCCTTTAATGGAAAATCAGGTTTTGATATTATGCAATGCCATGATAGAGTTCTCTCTGCAAGAGATATTGATAAGAAAATAAGCAACTTTTCTTGTACCTTATTTTGAAGTTGTTTATAATTTTTTGTGAAGAATTTTTTAGGATATTTTATGAGCAAGATATCAGATAATCACGGACAGTCCTCTTGGCAGCTTATGAGAAAGAAAGTGAGTGAGAATACATCTCGTGATCGTTATAAGACTTATGTGCCAGCGTATACTCAATTACCTTTGCCGAATAATATGAAAAGGCAAATCTTTTTTTGGCTTGGTACGCTGATTTTTTTCATTTTTTTTATGTTTGTTTTTGGATCAATTTTGCTTCCTTTTGTGGCAGGGATTGTGTTGGCTTATTTTCTCAATCCCATTGTTCAATTACTTGAAAAATTTGGTATTCGTCGTGTGTTTGGGACTGTCCTTATCACCCTATTTATTGTTATTACCTTTGTTGCTGCTTTAATTATTTTGATTCCTGTTATTAGTTGGCAAATACAGCAATTTATGAGTGATGGTTTACCTGTTTACATTAATCGTATTCAAACCTTTTTTGTTGAGCATGATTTTGATTGGTTAAGGCGCTATTTTGGAAGTGATCCAAATGAATTACGGAATAATATTAAAGGATTTTTGGGAGAAGGTTCGGATTTTATTACGTCTCTTTTGAATTCACTTTTAAAGTCAGGAAAATCAATCGTTAATATCGTTAGCCTATTTGTTGTGGCACCTGTGGTGGCATTTTATATGTTATTAGATTGGCCACGTATGGTAACAGCAATCGATTCGTTAATACCGCGTGATCATCTTGAAACTGTTCGTAGTATTTTTCATGAAATGGATAGAGCTATTGCAGGCTTTGTTCGTGGACAAGGAACAGTTTGTCTCATATTGGGAGGCTATTATGCTATTGGTTTAACGATTGCAGGACTCAATTTTAGTCTTTTGATTGGTATGTTTATTGGTCTTATTAGCTTTGTTCCTTATATCGGCACAATGAGTGGCTTGGTCCTTTCTGTTGGTATTGCATGGGTCCAGTTTTATCCCAATAATTGGGGGGGAATCATCGTTGTGATGGCACTTTTTTTAATTGGTCAGTTTATTGAAGGTTATATCCTTCAACCCAAGCTTGTAGGTTCATCAGTGGGATTACATCCCGTATGGTTGATGTTTTCACTTTTTGCTTTTTCTTCACTCTTTGGTTTTACTGGTATGCTTGTTGCTATTCCTGCGGCCGCGGCTGTTGGCGTTTTAGTTCGTTTTGCTCTTCATACTTATCTGAGTTCTCAGATGTATTCGCGAAGCGGAAATTCGGAGCCGCTAAAATGAATGGGCGTGAAACGCAATTATCTTTAAATTTTCCCTATGATCCGATTTTTCAATTTGAGGATTTAGTGGTAACGGAAAGCAATCGTATGGCTTTTCAGCTTATTGATCACTGGCCCAATTGGAGCTTACCTATTGCAGTTTTGGTTGGTAAAGAAGGCTCTGGAAAAACGCACTTTTCTAATATATGGCTCCAAAAAGCAGATGCTTTCAGGATTCAGCACAATGAAATTGATCAGGCTATTACTATGGCTTCTTTAGGCAGATCATTTTTAATAGAGGATATTGATACAGGTGAAATCAATGAGACAGAACTTTTTCATTTAATTAACAGTATTAAGCAAGCAAATCTTGATGCACGACAAGCTACTTTATTGATGACGGCACGAACACTTCCTTCCGCTTGGAATTTAATGTTAAATGATCTAAAAAGTCGTCTTAATTCGGTAATGTTCGTTGAAATTAATCAGCCTGATGATGCATTGTTAACAGCTGTTGCATTTAAGCTTTTTTCAGATAGGCAACTTATTGTACATCCAGATACGGTTTATTATCTTGTAAGTCGTTGTGAACGTTCTTTATTTTCATTGAAGCGTGTTATTGATTCTGTTGATCAGTTGGCATTACAAAGAAAAAGAAAAATAACACGTTCTGTTATTGCTGAAGTTTTGAATAGAAGAAATCCGTAAATACTCCTTATCATGGCTTACTTATTCTGTCCTTCTACTATCGTTTCAATACGTGGAAAGACAAGTCATTTAAATTTTCTCCTTTTTGGATATCTATATAAAAGTAAAAAATAATATTTTTTACTTTTATCATGTGTTTATTTTAAATAGCTTTGAGATTTTATTGTATGATGTTGAATTCTTTCCATCTTCGCATTTGAAAATTTTTCTAAAAAGAGCGCTTTATTTTATTTATAATAAAATCTTTGTGCTTTGAAAAAATGTTTGTTGTTTATGGATTTGGATTGTAGAAGATTCTAGAATTTTTAATAAAAGCGTCTTTGGGAAGATAGAAAAAGAGAGGAAAAAGCTTAATACAGCTTAATTTTTTGGCTTATGTGCTCTTTGGGAAAGTTTTTCTATGATATTTAAGTCGTTTTTTTCTAAAATTGTATCTGTGGAATGCGTTTTGATACAGTGAGAGCTTGCTTAAAACAGGACAAGAATTATGAAGTCCTTATAGAGAAATTCATTCTTTTTTAATATAGATTGGATTTTCTACGGAGGTTATTTTCTACTACTTGTTAATAAATCTGTTATTGAATAGGGAAAAAGATTTAAAAATGTGCTTTTTTGTAAAGAAATGCAACAAAATTAAAAAAAAGTGTGTTTTTCTCTTGCACTTCTGTTGTGAAAATTTTAGGAAATGTGCATCAAGTAAATGTAAATGGCGGAGCGTAGCGCAGCCTGGTAGCGCACCTGATTTGGGATCAGGGGGTCGTAGGTTCGAATCCTATCGCTCCGACCATATTTGATTGAGTGTGTGAGAATGACCCAATTGGGTACGTGTGGTGAGAAACTATCATTCAAGCGTTGTGTAATCTGAAGGAAAAAGGCATGATCGCACGTATTTATAGTCCTGCTAAGACAGCTATGCAGTCAGGTAAGGGGAATACAGGTTTTTGGATTCTAGAGTATGAGCCGGTGAAAGCGAAAATGCTTGAACCTCTTATGGGGTACACGGCAACGTCTGATATGAATAATCAGGTGAGAATCCGATTTAATAGGAAGGAAGAAGCGATTGCTTTTGCGCGTAAGAATGCTATCTCTTACCGTGTAGAAAAGAAACATACGTCGATTCGACGTGCTATTTCTTATTCTGATAATTTTCGCAGTGATCGGCAGCATTCTTGGACACATTGAATTAAAGATGCTATTTTGAATTGAGAAAATAATCAGTTGGGTCCCGTAGCTCAGCTGGATAGAGCAACGGCCTTCTAAGCCGTGGGTCACAGGTTCGAATCCTGTCGGGATCACCATGTTTAAATGATATTAATAGGCTATAAAAAGTTAGAGAGTTTTCCTTTTATTCTATTAGCTTATTTTTCTGTAAACTCCCGAACCTTTTTGATGTTTTTTGGTTGATTTTGTTGCTAAACGTTTTCTGTTGACTGTTTTAGTATAAAATGATGCTGTTTTCTCTTTTTTCAGTAAAAATTGCTTTTGATTGCTGAAACTTTAGCATTGCATATTCTTGCCGCGTGTTGCTACTATATCACATGCTTTAGGAAACAGATTGCAAAAACTCTTTTTTACGAGCTTCTTTTCATCTTTCTGAAAATGAATATTTTATTTCTTAGATTAGATTTAAGCATTGCGGCTAATGCTGGTGAAATTGCCAAAAAACATCTATTGTGATTTTTTTTATTTTTTATGAATAATATTATTACGTTTTTCAGCATGATCTTTGGTAAGATCGATTTTGATTAGATACAAGGCATGATGGATTCGATTTAGAACTGTTTATGATGAGAATTTACAGACGGCACAAGAGGTAGGGAATATCTTCTTGTCTTGGAAGCTGTGATTCATAACGAATTACTTCTTTATAGTTTTTTCGTATAAAAAGTTGTTATATGTGCCGTCCAGATAAGATATTGTTTTTTTCAATGAGAGACACTTGCGGACAATTTGATTTAACATGATTGTCACTTTTTCTCAGGTAGGGTTATAGGTTGCATCAATGTTTAGGTTTTCTTAGTCTTATAGGTTTAAGAATGTATACTGTGTATTTATATGAATGAAGATAGATTGTATCTTAGAGTTAAATTTTTAGATTTCATATTTACATTTTCAAATGTTTTTTCTTATTTCTTTATAGTTTGTACATCATGTTAGAAGTATTTTAATATTGGATAACAATCACATTAAAATGTTATGCAGATGAGATCTGAAGATCTAAACTCACACGGTTCAAGGTGATCATTATTTCAATAAGAATATAGTGTGAGGAGAATGCCATTTTACAGGCTTTGTTTTAAGAGATATCTCTTAAAGCTCACTTCACGCTGGCACTCGTGAATGGTACAATGATAAATCCATTGAGCTCCATCATCTTTACACTTATGAAGAAATAAGCTGACGCTATCATATACTTTGCCTATTTGTCAGCCTCCGATGTTGCAATAGATCTTAGCACTTAAGGCATTTATCGGCATTTTTGTGCTTTTTTATACAATTTTTACTTAATACTAATTCCTCTTATGACGTGTAAGAGAGACGGTTTTGTTTGATTCAATATAAATTAGGTTTGAAATGAGAAAACATTACGATATTCGGATTTCTCATTGAACATGGCAAACAATAAAACATGATTATAAATCAATGTATTTTTAGAATGAAAAAATTTTCTTTTATCGTGTTTTTTTTACTATTTTTAATATTTTATTATAATCTGTAATTGGTAAACTCAAAATACAGCTCTAAGGTTAAGTGTTTTATATCTATCGAAGTGACTGTGGTTATATCTAACTGTTTGGACAACAAGTGTATACCAATAGACATGAAAGAATTAAGAAAAACAGGGGATAGATCAGGAAATAAACAATATTTTTTAGAACAGAAGCCTATGCTTGTCGCAAAAGTTTTACAATCAAGACTTCTGATCCGTTGAGGCGTGAAGCTGTTGGCATGTTTTTTAGAACTTTAGAGGATTTTTCACAAGAGGATTTAGAAGCATTCAAAACATTATTAGAGATGATTAGCGAAGCGCAAAGAAAAGAAAATGCTACTGTTGTAGAGAAATGTTAGAAAATCCTATTCCCTTAACTTTATTAAGGTATCCCTCATAGCAAAAAACACTTGGAAAACCAATAAGTTATTGTTGATATAAAATGCAATGGTGGGCGTGACAGGGATTGAACCTGTGACCCCTACGATGTCAACGTAGTGCTCTCCCGCTGAGCTACACGCCCATTCATTGATGTTGCATACACCATATAGAATGCCAAACGTCAATGCCTAATTTCATTTTCTCTTTCAACAGATGCAAATAACTTTAAAAATACTTTTTAAGCAGCGATAAGGATCTTTTCAACTTCATTGACGAGTTCACGTAAGTGAAATGGCTTAGAGAGAACCTTTGCATCAGGAGGGGCATCACTATTTGAATTGAGTGCTACTGCTGCAAAACCTGTAATGAACATTACTCGTAAATCAGGGTCAATCTCAGTAGCACGTCGTGCAAGTTCGATTCCGTCCATCTCTGGCATCACAATATCAGTCAGGAGAAGGGAAAATGGCTCTTCTTGTAAACGTTCATATGCGCTAATACCATTATCGAAATCGGCGACTTCGTAGCCTGCACGTTCTAAGGCTTTTACGAGAAAGCGACGCATATCGTTATCATCTTCTGCGAGCAGGATTCGTTTCATGATTATGTTCCAATGGCTCCATTTGTCAGAGTTTTGCCGCATCAATTATACAATATAGAGTATTTAGAAAAAAGATGGTAAAATGCTCATAATTGAAATGAATGGCAAAATGGTTAATTCTTACATTCTTATTCAGAATACAGCATATTCGTTGTGAGTTGGTTAAATTCGAAATATATGTGATTTTGAAAAAAGAAGGGGGGCTCTAAAACTTCTAAGATGATTCATTGTTATCTTTTCTTTTAAATTTGCTGATTATTATCAGAATTCCATTAAAAAACTTATGAAAACCATTATTGTAGGGACTTTCTATATCGATAAATTAAAAGAATATTATGTTAATTTATTGTTTTTAAAAAGTTCTCCTAAGAAATAGAAATTTTATAGTTATTTGTTTTTATAGAGATTTGTAATAAATATTATAAATGCGCTTTATTTCCAGTTTTTTTCCTTAAATAGATGAAAAATATTATTTTTCTAGATATAATATTAAATGAGTATTTTATAACAAATCAAAAATAGTATTTTGATGCTTTATTTATAAATGTGTATCATGTTATATTAAGATAGATTTATTATTTTTATTTATATAAGTAGTTTTTTATTAAGTTATTTTTTATGATATAAAATAATATTGTTTAATGTAATGATATACTTTGTATATTAGTTTTTTTATTAGAATGCGTGGTGAATATTTAGGTCATGGCTTGTCTGTAGAGGCTAGAAAACGAATCATATGAGTGGTTGGAAAGTAAAATCCATTATATTAAAAAGTGTTTGTAGATCCAATGCTCGTAGAAAATTTCTTTTTTGATAGGGCAGAGCGGAAATTAAGGTTTAGTGTTATTTTACAGATATATTATCGGGAATAAATGCATCAAATGCAGCCCAAAATTGCTTTTTATAATCTTCGTTAACCATAATTGTATCCAGTTCAGCGCCTGTAATAGTAATACTTTCTGTCAGACGTGTGTGTTGGCATAATTGCTGCACTTCAATGTTGTTTGCAATATTATTTTGATTGGCAAGAATAAAGAGTGTTGGGATTCGTAAATCTCCATGAAGTACATTTCTCTTTACAGAATCAATCGCATTAAATACTGATGCTATCCATTGGGATGTTGGGGGCTTAATGGAAGAGAGCGGCACTTTATGTATGTGTCCCAATTGTATATTTTTTTGTTTTGTTTTGTTTAATTTTTTACCATCTTTCGCTGGTATAAAGCCAAGACCTATATCAGAAAGAAATTGTGTTAATTTATGTTGAAAACCATTTGTTTTATTGCCGAATGGAGCAAAAAGGGGAGAAACACAGAGCAATCTATTAAACTGATGATTAATGAGATCTAATCCGCTAAGTGCTATCAATCCACCTATGCCGTAGGCAAGCATAGAGTAAGGTGGCGGACAATTAGGATAAACAATATTTTTAAGAAATTTATATAAGTCATTAATATCGTTATTTATATCAAAATAATGATGTCTGTTTTGTTTTCTTATCTTGAGGGATGTTTTTTCTTGATCAAACCAGTCAAATATTGCTGTATGAAAACCGCGTTTAGAAATTTCATTTATTAATAAAAAATATTTTTCTAAAGCATTTGCGTAGCTTTTGAGAATAACAATTGTTCCCTTAGATTTTTCCACCTCAGGATATGTTATAGCAAAACGAATTTCATGATCTATTGCTATTTTAAGAGTACCATGATGGACATTAAGAGGAGTGGCCCCCCAGTCTATGGGATAAAGAGGTGTTTCCAATTGAAATCCTTTACAGTGTATTTGCTGCTTAGTGCTTTGACATTTATGTAATGAAGAAAAAGGATTTAAAAAGGGGTATATTGCTTTTTAGATAGTTTTTATCAATTTAGGTCCCAAAGAGTTGAAATAAAGAAAAACGATTACTAGATAATATAGTGCGGTTGCCATGATGGGGCCGCAGGTTCACAAGTAAGTTTGCCATGTGGGAACTTTGTGAATTAGTTATAAATTATAGTCGCTCTAGAGGAGGGCAATATTATGCGTCAAGTAGATTTTTCACCATTTTATCGTTCCACAGTAGGTTTTGATCATCTTTTTAACTGGTTTGATTCTAGAACACAACCAGACGAAGTTTCTTCTTATCCCCCTTATAATATCGAACGTTTAACTGAAGATTCTTATAGAATTTCTATGGCTGTTGCTGGTTTTTCTCAAGATGAAATTGATATTGAAACGCATTGTAACCAGCTGATCGTTAAGGGAGACAGAAAGTCTAAAAATGATGATGAAGAGCGAGAATTCCTTTATCGAGGTATTGCTTCGCGTGCTTTTGAACGGCGTTTTCATTTAGCTGATCATGTTAAGGTTATTGGGGCAGAACTTGGAGATGGACTTCTTCATATTCAGCTTAAAAGGGAAATGCCAGCTGAATTAAAACCTAAAAAGATAACCGTACAGATGTCACCATCCATTACAAAAAATGATAACAGCGACATTATCGTGTAAAGAAAATTTAGAAAATATGAGATCGAATAATTATAAATTTTTCTGAAGAATAAAAAACGCGAGACAAAAGGTCTCGCGTTTCGTATGTGTTTTCCTAAGAACGAAGCGCATTTAAATAAAACAGCTTATCTCGAATTTATGATAAAATATCATTGCACATTATTCTATGTTGAAGAAAAATTTCATGTGTGTGCAATTGAAATGCATAATAATTCACTTTTTAAGTAAGCTATATTTTATAGCATTTTAAAAATGGTCGGAGCGGCGGGATTTGAACCCACGACCCCTTGACCCCCAGTCAAGTGCGCTACCAAGCTGCGCTACGCTCCGAGTTTGTGTAAAACGATTAAATGACTGTTTCTTTAAAGGCAAGAGAAAAAATAAACAGAATAATCTAAAATGCTCTTGCACTTAGAGCTTTTGAAAGTAAAAATTTTGGACATCAATATTTTGTTGTTAATTCAAGATAAATAACGAATTTGTAAAATTCTTTGTGATCATTAAATTTTTAGCACTATAGTTAATAGATGTATGCATTTAATTACTTTTGAGATTGTGAGGGGGTAAGATTGGTGACTTTAGGGGTATGAATTGGAGCAAATGAGTGCGGAAGGTATATTTTTTTTCTTACCTAATCGTTACTTTTCTAAAAAGATAAAGATTTTCAAAAAAAGAGGAGTGAATGTATGGTTTTGAAAAGTTTTCATTTTTTTAGAGTTTTTATAGATGAGGTATTTTGCATTTTATGTGGACAAAAAATTGTAAGTTCTGGATTATATAATCATAAATCTCATTTTACGGGTATGTATTTTTATCCAAATAAACAAGGTCAGAATGCTTTAATTTATGTTTTGTTTTTTTTCTGAAATATCAGATAAAATATTATAGAGGAAAAACTTTCAAAGTGTCTATTGAACTAAGAAAAGAGTAAACTATGAGCCGTTTTTCGGTAATAAATTTGACGCAAGCAGCAGTGGATCGTGTTAAAGCGATTATGGATGCAAAAGATGCACAGGGTATTCTTGTTGGTATCAAAAAAGGTGGTTGTGCAGGGATGGAGTATACAATTACTCTTGTCAAAGAAAAGGGGATAGATGCGGATGTTGTTGAAGTGAATGGTGCCCGTGTTTTTGTAGCACATGATGCGGTATTATTTTTATTAGGGACGCAGATGGATTATGAAGTGACAACGCTGCGGTCTGGTTTTATCTTTAAAAATCCTAATCAAGTTTCAGCATGCGGGTGTGGAGAATCGGTGGAACTTCGTCCTGCTACGCAGGATCAATATAAAACAAATTGAGCTGAGCTAAATTATAATTTAGTAATTTTAGAGGGGCTTGTTCTTTTAGGTAGAAGAAATCTACTATTTTTTATTGTTCATTTTTAGCTTGCTTCCAAAGTGCTTCCATTTCATTCAAGGATGCGTCAGTGAGTGTTTTAGATTGAGTGGATAGCTTTTCTTCAATATAGGCGAAACGATTTCGAAATTTTATATTCGTTTTTTTTAATGCTTTTTGTGAATCAATCGCTAAGTGGCGCGCGAGGTTAAGGAGTATAAAGTAGAGATCTCCAAACTCTGCTTCTATCTCTGAGTTTTGTTTATTTTTGATGGCTTCTTTGAGCTCTTCGAGTTCTTCTTCTATTTTTTCAAAAACTTTATCACTTTTTTGCCAATCAAAACCTACTTTAGCTGCTGCTTCTTGTAAAGCAAGTGCCTCTTGGTTTGCTGGCTGGATTTGTTTTACTTTTGCGAGTATGCTTGTGGAGGAATTGTTGTTTTTTTCTTCGCACATTCTTTTTTGTTCAACCTGTTCTCTTTTTTTATATATTCCCACTCCTCTTTTATAAATCCTCGTTTTTTTTGCTCGGCATTTCCAAAAACATGAGGATGGCGTCGAATCATTTTTTCCGTGATTGCATAAACAACATCTTCAAAAGTAAAGCTGCCTTCTTCTTGTGCTATGGTAGCATGATAGACAACTTGTAAAAGAAGATCCCCAAGTTCTTCACAGAGATCCTTTCGATTCTTTCGTTCAATGGCATCGATGACTTCGTAAACTTCTTCGAGCATATAGGGTATGAGGGATTCAAAAGTTTGTTTTTTATGCCAGATACAACCATTATCAGAGTTTCGTAATGCAGTGATAATTGCTGTGAGATCTTTGATATCTTTTGAGGCTAACATTTTGCACTTCCTTTGTAAGCAATAGAGCTTATGTTAGATGTCCCAACGCCTATGTAACCACATCCATTGTCCAGGATATTCACGGACCCAAGATTCAACAATATCATTTAATTTTTGCGTAGAAGCAGCTATATCGATATCATTTTTTTCATCACGTGGAAGTTCTACATGTTCATATAACTCTAAACGATGACGTCCACTAGGCAAACGAATACAACGTGCTGGATAAATATCACAGTCATATTGTCGAGCAAGTTTTATAATTAAGGGGTTTGTTTTAAGAGGTCTGTTAAAAAATGTTCCCATGATACCGCGGCGAAATTTTTGATCAACGAGCATACCAACATTTTCACCTTCTTCTAATTTGGCTGCTAATGCCCATGCTGCTCCGGCCTTGGAGGGAACAAGGTGTCCCATAGAAGTTTGTCGTGCTTTAAGGATTCGTTTGGCAACATAGGGATTATTGGGTGGTCTAAATAATACCGTAACATTAAGATCAAAACTTTGTGCACAAATAGGCAGAAGTTCAAAATTTCCAGTATGTGCGGTGAAAAAAATATGTGGTTTTTTTTCATTTTTTAATCGCTCAAATATTTCAATACCTTTAACCTCAATGAAACCTGGCTCGTCTGCATGAGGATCAAAATCAAAAATTTTATCAAGAAAAATATATTCGGCTAGGAAACGTCCTATATTTTCCCACATTTCTATTGCAATCGCACGGAGTTCTTGCTCTGTTTTTTCTGGATATGCACTCCTAAGGTTTGCAAGTGTGATTTGATGACGATGTACAAGGGGACCAATTTTTTTTGCTAACCAAGCAAAAAAAGAAATTCCCATTTTGGCTGGAAAACATTTTAGAATAAATAAAGAACCAAAGAGCAGATATGCCCATAACAAGTAGGATATTTTTTTAGCTATAATTTTAATACGATATATGAGATTTTTAAGAGAAAGCTTCATCATGATTTAATCGATTTTAAGGATAATTTTACCAAAAACATCACGGCTCTCCATTCGTTTTAAAGCTGTATCAATTTCATCCAGCCCAACAATTGTATCAATGACAGGGTGTACGGCTTTTTGTGCCATTTTTTGCATGGCATTTTTCATATTTTCCATACGGCAGCCAAATGAACCGAATATCTTAAGCTGTTGCTGGAATAATTGCATGAGATTTATTGGTGCTGAAACACCAGAGGTAGAACCGCAAGTCACTAAACGTGCTCCTTTTTTCATACATAACAGAGAACCGTTCCATGTATCTACACCAACATGCTCAAAAACAACGTCAACACCTTTTTTTTGGGTTAATTTACGCACTACACCTTCAAAACGATCTTTACGATAATTAATCACATGATCTGCCCCAAGAGAGTGTGCTTTTGCAATTTTTTCATCTGAACCTACAGTTGTGATAACTGTACAGCCCATGTGTTTTGCAAGTTGAATGGCTGCAGAACCAATACCTGAACCACCAGCCTGTATCAGGATTGTTTCTCCTGCTTGTAGTTTTGCGTTATCGAAAAGCATATGTTCTACGGTACCAAAAGTAATTGGAGCAACTGCTGCCTGCAATTCATCACATTGGGGTGGTGATGGAACTAATAAACGTGCTGGCAAATTGACAAGCTCACACGCAAATCCATCAAGGTGAAAACCGTAGACTCCCTTTACCTGACTGCAAAGATTATCCCGTCCTTCATGACAAGCTTGGCATACTCCGCAGGTTTGTGCACCATAAATTGAGACAATCTGTCCAAGTTGGAGATGTTCAACGCCATCTCCTATTTGTATAACCTCACCAGAGGCTTCTGCACCAATGATGAGTGGCATTTTTCTTTTCGCAAAAGCCATGCCACGCCATCCCCATACATCAATATGATTAAGAGCAACGGCTTTTATCCGCACAGTTACTTCACCTATACTAGGTGAAGATGGCGGGGAAATATTGGTGATTTCAAGCCGACGATCATCGAAGAGTTGCAGTGCACGCATTATCATCCCCCTTAAATATATTATTAGGTTAGCGTTATAAAATTTTATTATTAAAGGATTATCCTTTATATGCAGTGATAACAAGACTCATATTTTGACCACCAAATCCAAATGAGTTTGACAAAACCGCATTGACACAGGCCTTACGGCTATGATGAGGAACAACATCTAAAGGGATCGCAGGGTCAGGATTATCATAATTTATTGTCGGTGGAAGTATCCCCGATTGAATGGTTAAAAGCGAAAAAACCGCTTCTATTGCACCAGCAGCAGTTAATGTATGCCCAATCATTGATTTATTAGAAGAGACTGGAATATGCTTTAAAAGATCACCGAATACTGTTGATAATGCAAGATATTCCATTTTCTCATTTTCAGGTGTTGAAGTTCCGTGGGCATTAATATAGTCAATTTCATTGATGGTTATTTTTGCATCGTCTAAAGCTTTGCGAACGGATTCAATTGCTGGTGATGCATCGGGTTTTGAACGTGTACGGTGAAAGTCATCGGCGGTTTCTCCACAGCCAGCTAAAATTCCTAAAACTGTAGCATTACGGTTTAATGCGCTTTGAAGAGATTCAAGAACAAGAGCGCCTGAGCCTTCTGCCATAACAAAACCATCTCGATCACGGCTAAAGGGTTTTGCTGCTTTTTCTGGAGGCTCATTCTGAGTTGAAAGAGCAGATAGTAACGAAAAACGGATGAGAGATTCTGCTGAAACTGATCCATCTGTCGCAATTATGAGAGCTCGATTTGTTTCTCCCCGTCTAATAGACTCAACACCTAATTGAATTGCTGTTGCACCAGATGCACAGGCAGTGGAAAGTGTAACAGGAAGTCCTTTTGTGCCAAATGTTTTTTGAAGTTTTTCTGCAATTGCACCAAATTGTGTGGCTTCAAAAAGCGTCTCATGGAGTTTATCCTTACAGACTTTAAGAAGATGTGCATAAGAAGGCTCATTATTGAATTCTTCCTCTTGATCAAGACTAAAACGTGCTTTCCATTCAAGTTCAACAGGAGGAGCAGCTAGAAAGAGTGGTCCATTAAATTTTTTTTTATCAATAGCAGCTTGTTCTAAAGCTTCTTCAGCAGAAAGATGTGCAAGCTTCTCAGAGAGAGCTGAAGCACCAAGTGTACTTTCTTTAAGAAAATCAATTGTTCCAGCAATATATGTATTTAATCCCTCAACGGGAAAACGTGTTATTTTGTGGATACCACTTACACCACTTGTTAATTTTTGCCAATTTTCATGTTTCCCTTGTCCCAGTGATGTGACAATGCCTGCACCAGTTATTGCTACAAGTGGACGCCCAAAATGATCATGATATTTCACTATAGAAATTCCCCTTCAAACAGCTGTAAGACGCACAATACCTTCAGCTCTTTTTATACCAATAGTTGTAACAAATATTTCACGTACTTCTTTAGAAAAAGGTTTTTCATGAGGACTTAACGCTGGAAAACAATGTTTTTTTTCAATTGAAAGTGCTGCAAGAGCTAGAGCTAGAGGAAATTGTGCTTCCCTCATATAACCAAATAATGTTGTAATGCCACGATAAGATAGATCAGCATTATCAAGAGCATTTTGTTCTGCTTTTGTTGCTTCGTGAGCTCCTGAGGCTGCTGAAATGGCTAAGGCAGATTTAGCGCCAGCAGTTTTCAACATTGTTGCAATTGACTCTCTAAGTGGAATTTTGGTTCTATCTGTTTGGTCTGTAATAATTTGGTTAATTTCAGCATAAGCACGTGCATTGCGTTTTTTGGCATGTTCTCCACTTTCAATAACTAGGAAGATACCACCAGAACCGGCTATGATACCGCCGCCGGGGTGGATTTCACGATCCCACACTGGGCTCCATCCATTATGGGTTAAAAGACCACCAAGCTCATGCGCCAACAACATATCATAACTTTGTGCATTATAGGAACTTCCTACAAGAGCATGGGTGCTTTGACCTGATTTAATACGAGCTACAGCAATTTGAAGTGCAGAAAGACCACTGCCTTCTTCTCCCATAAATGTACGAGATGATCCAGTGACTTTATGAACAATTGAAATGTTTCCTGCCAAAAGGTTTGAAAGTTGTGCCAAAAATAATGTTGGGCGAAGTTCAGTTGAAAGAGCAACATTTAACATAGAGGTATGATCGGCAACTGCGCGCGCTTTAGAAAGAATCTGTGTATCAACAGTAATATCACGTTCTCCCCCACTTGCAGCTACGATCATATCCATTGTTGAAGTGAGTTGTTCATTATTTTTCATGCCGGCATCATCAAGAGCAAGACCAGCCGCATAGGTACCAAGACGCTGCCATGTTCCCATTTGCCGTTGATCACTTTTTTTAGGAATTTGTAAACTCCAATCAATTTCGGGCAATTTATGAACCGTGTAGGGTGAAAAAGTTGTATAATCTAGGTTTGGTGTACGGATTGGATCATTTAAGAGATTCCAATGTTGATCAGTTCCTTCCCCCAGAGAGCTTATGAGACCTATACCAGTGATGAATACAGATTGATCATGCATGGCGAAAAAACTACTCCGCCTGTTTTAAGGCAACGAGATCATCAATTTTTGCACAAAGGTTTTTAAGAACAAAGTATTCTTCTGTTGCAACGGTACCTTCGTTGACTTCTTGTGTCCATTGTTCTAGAGGGACTTTTATTCCGAAAGCTTTATCAATAGCGAAAACAATATCAAGAAAATCAAGACTGTCGATTCCTAGATCGTCAATTGTATGACTTTCAGGTGTAATTGTATTGCGATCAATTTCACTGATTTCTGCAATGATATCAGCAACTTTATCAAACGTGGAAGGCAATGTACGGATTCCTTATTATAGAGTTAGTAAATTCAAAATACATTTAATATTGTTCTTCTAGCCTTTTTTCTCTTTTAAAAAAAGACTTAATCCAAAATATAGCTGTCTTTATCTATAGAGAAAAGAGGTTTACAGTACATGAAATACTATATCTCAATATTTAAAAAACTTTGAAATTTTATTACGCATTTATTTTACGAGACTATTTTTTCTATTGGCAGCAAGGACAGCAAGGGCTGTTATATTAACAACTCCCCGGGAAGTTACTGAAGGTGTTAAGATATGGGCGGGACGTGCTGCCCCGATTAGAATAGGACCAACATGGAGTGCATTTGTGAGGCTTTTAACAGTGTTTAGCGTGATATTGGCTGAATCAAGTGTTGGAAAGACAAGCAAATTAGCTTCACTTTTAAGACGAGAATTAGGAAAAACACGATCACGAAAAACTTTGGAAAGGGCAGCATCAGCATGCATTTCACCATCTGCTTCTAAATCAGGGTGTAATTTGGCAAGAATTTCTGTTGCACGTCGCATTTTACGCGCACTTTCTGTGTTTTTAGAACCAAAGTTTGAGTGTGATAATAAGGCTGCTTTTGGTGTTATTCCAAATGCTTCAACTTCTTGAGCTGCCAACACAGTCATTTCAGCGATTTCTTCTGCAGAAGGATTTTCATTGACGTAAGTATCTGTAAGGAAAAGAGTACGTTGTTGAGAGATAAGCAAACTCATAGCAGAAAAACGGTGAACATTAGGATCAAGACCGATAATTTGTTCAATCAATTCAAGTTGGCGTTCAAAGCGTCCTTCTAAGCCGCAAATCATTGCATCTGCTTCTTCACGCATAACGGCAAGGGCAGCAATAGCCGTTGTTGATGTTCTCACTACTGTTTTTGCCATTTCAGGCGTAACACCACGCCTTCCTGTATAATGAAAAAATAAATTAACATAATCACGAAAACGTGGATCATCTTCAGGGTTTGTTAATTCAAAATCTATACCGGGACGAATTCTTAAACCAAAGCGTTTTAATCTTGCTTCTACGACATGTGGACGGCCGATAAGGAGGGGCGTTGCTGTTTGTTCTTCAATGACAACTTGTGCTGCACGAAGGACGCGTTCATCTTCACCATTGGCATAGATGACGCGTTTACGTTTTGCTGTTTTTGCTGCAGCAAAAACAGGTTTCATTGTTAAACCAGAAAGAAAGACAAATCGATTGAGGATATCATAGTAGGCTTCCATATCTTCAATGGGACGAATGGCGACACCTGTTGCCATTGCTGCTTTAGCAACAGCGGGAGCAATACGCAGTATTAAACGCGGATCAAAAGGAGAGGGGATCAGATAGTCTGGTCCAAAATTGGGTGGTTCTTTTGAGTATGCACGTGCTACAACATCTGAAGTTTCTTCACGTGCAAGGGCAGCAATCGCATGAACAGCGGCCATTTTCATTTCTTCATTAATTGCACTAGCACCTACGTCTAATGCACCACGGAAGATATAGGGAAAACAAAGGACATTATTAACTTGATTGGGATAATCAGAGCGTCCTGTGCAGATCATTGCATCTGGTCGTATAGAGCGTGCTTCTTCAGGCATAATTTCTGGTACTGGATTAGCCAGCGCTAAAATGAGTGGATTTTGAGCCATTCTTTTAAGATATTCAGGCTTTAAAACACCACCCGCAGATAGGCCTAGAAAAATATCCGCATCATCAATAATATCAGATAAAGTTCGTGCGTCCGTTTTTTGTGCGTAATTGATTTTCCAACGATCCATAAGGGTCTTGCGACCTTCATAAACAACTCCCTCTAAGTCACTAAGCCAAATATTTTCAACTTTCGCCCCAAGACGAACCAAAAGATTAAGGCAAGCGAGGGCAGCAGCACCTGCACCTGAGGTAACTATTTTTGCATTTTCAATTTTTTTTCCTGAAAGATTTAAGGCATTTAATACAGCAGCAGAAACAATAATGGCAGTTCCATGTTGGTCATCATGAAAAACTGGAATTTTCATTTTAGCACGAAGCTTTTCTTCGATGTCAAAACATTCAGGAGCCTTAATGTCTTCAAGATTAATACCACCAAATGTAGGTTCTAAGGTCGATATTGTTTGTACCATTTGTTCTATATCGGATGCATCAATTTCAATATCAAAAACATCAATATTCGCAAATTTTTTAAATAAAACGGCCTTGCCTTCCATAACTGGCTTGGAAGCGAGTGGACCAATGTTTCCTAAACCAAGAACAGCAGTTCCATTG
Source organism: Bartonella sp. CL436QHHD (assembly GCF_042195105.1). NCBI lineage: Bacteria > Pseudomonadati > Pseudomonadota > Alphaproteobacteria > Hyphomicrobiales > Bartonellaceae > Bartonella > Bartonella sp. CL436QHHD. Next base: position 154,411 of record NZ_JBHINR010000023.1, read on the forward strand.
GATATAACAGCGACTAAATTAGCACGGGAGGTATATTGAGCAGCAAGATTGGGATCTTCATGAATCGCAAGACATGGTGCTGCAACGCCTGGAGAATAAGCAAGAGCTAAATCACGTTGATTATCAAGAGGTTTTGTTGCTTGTATTTCCAATTTTCCAGGTTTTGGGTGTTGGTGATAAAAAAGTGCGGCACTGTCAAGTTCAGCTTTTGGTGAACTGAAATCACTATTTCGTTCTCTAGACATTTTTATGATATCCAAGTTAGCGTATGTGTATATGAGATGTTCCATCTACGATAAGGTTTTGTCCACTAATAGATCCTCATTTCTCTGAATATCAAAATGCATGAGTATGAGAAAACTCTTCTGGATCGTAAAACCAGTTTGATGATTCTTTTTGTTTGTGCACAATGAATAATTTCATTGATAGCAGCACGATTAGCTTTTTCTTTCCTTAATAAAACGCGTAAAAATTGATTAGTCTACAAACAAATAAAATATTACTAATGATTACATTACCAAGCCATTATTTTTTTTGCAATGCTTACAAATTAAGGAAAAAAAAGAAGAGTGTTTTCTATTAACTTCATCTTCTTTATTTAAATTTCTATAGGGAGATAGAAGAAATTTTAAATAACAATTTGCAATTTATAAATTGTTTTTGCAGCTATTTAAAAGGAAACTGGAACTTTAAAAATGGAAGTCATTTTGTTTATTATTCAATTGAACTCTTAATAATGCGAGCTGTATATTTTTAATATACTTACAAATCTGTGTTTTAATAAACGAAAAGTATATCCGAAACAGCTGTAATTGCATGTTTTATACCTAAAGTTCATATATTCCGTATAATGCGTTACTTTATAATTTATAATGAATCATCTCGTATATTGAATAGAAAATTTGAATACAATAAGCTTCTTTTATTTCAAATTCACCTAATATAATAAAAAAACATTTACTTACATAATTCAAACGAGAGTAATATGTGGATAAAAACATTAAAAAAATAAATAGAAGTGTTTCTATAAGCTATTTTAATACAAAAGCATGAATTTTTTTCACAATTAATAAAAATAATTATTACCGATTTTGTACCTTTATGAAACTATGAAAAATAAAGAAGTTAAGAAAAAGATAAGGAAATAGAAAACATGCTTTATCATTCTTAGAATGATATGTTGTTTGATAAGCCATTACGCTTCTTTAGGGTTATTGCTTAGGATATCAAAGAAAACTCGCATGCCAATTATCCCAACCTTTGAAGTACAAAGCTACAGTTGAAAGAAAAGTACTCTATGATAAGCCATTAAAACAACTGGAGAGAGAGAGAAAGTGGAAAAAATATTTTTTCCACTTTTCTTATTTGTTATTGGATTCGACCACTTGCATGAGCAAGCATAGTGTAAACTTTTCCGGTATCTGATATCAAGTACTTGCGAACTGAGTTGGAAGAGCCAGAACTGCGCGATATATCACGTAAGAGCTTTTCGAAATCTGTAACATATTGATTCACTGAACGTTTAAACCCAAAATCGCTCATATATTTTTTCTTAATCATTTCAAATATTTTTTGTCCATTTAAGGTGTAAAGGCGTTCTGTTACGATGTTTTTTTGTCCACGTTGATAATGATCCCATAGCTCAACAATGGCATTGTGATTAATAGCTTGCACTATACCAGAAGCTAATGAATTAAGAGAGCAGTTTGCAGGAGATGGTTTTGTTTGCACTGATGTTAAAACATCATCACTAGGGGGAGCATCATAAAATGTTTCTTCACGTGAAGCTCTTTCTAAGAGATTTGATACCCATTTATTTGGTCTTTTTTTGCTTTGATCTTGTTGCAAGATAGGCTTAGGTGGCACAATCTTTTTAACAGACTCAGTGGAACTGTCACTTTTTTGATTAAATATTGATGATGTAGGAAATGCTGATATTAGCTGTTTTTGTACGCTCTTTTGATCATTTTGTATAACACTGACTAAATCTTGTAACGCTGTAATCTGTTCATTCAAAGCTGTGCGAATTGTTTGCGTTGTTTCTTTTGTTTTTTCTGGAAGTTTTTTTACATTTTCATTGATATCATTATTAATCTTTGAAAGCTCTAAACGAACTTCATCAGCGGAGCGACGTATATCTTCTGCTGCTTCTGAAAAACGCGTTGATGCTTCACTAATAAGCTTATTAAGTGATTGTTGGAATGAATTTGTGGAGTTACGCGCATTCTTATCAGAGCGTTCAAGTGCTAAGTTGAAGATTTTTTCATAATGCCCAATCATTTGATTAATTTCATGAGACTTTGAAACAAGAGCATCGCTTAATACAGAAAGCGTATTATGTTTTTCTTCAAGTGTTGCACTAAGTGAATTTTCAGACTGTTCAAGAACATGAATAGTTTGGGAAAGTGTCTTTGCATGTTCACCAAAACTGCTCGTTATATGATTAATTTGTTCAAAGGTACTCTTTGAAAGTCCTTGCAGAATTTCAACATTAGTATTGAGCGCTTGATTTGAGGCTGACAAACGCTCTGCTACTTGGTCCGTGTTGCGGAAAAAATTATTCGTACTCTCATTAAACTGCCCATCAATATTTTGAACAGCCGATAATAAAACATTACTATTTTCGTGAAAATTGTGAATTGATTGATTCAACTGTGTTAAGATGGATGAGACATTATTAACAAGCTCTTCCTTCATAATCGTTATTGTTTGAAGTGTTTCAGAGTTGGCTTTGGTTAAGCTATTCACTAAAGATTCATTATGTGCATAAATTCTTTGTTCAGCATCTTGTGTGGAAAGAGAGAGTTGTTCACCGATATGCTGTGTTAAAGAATCAATTGATTCTGTCGTATTTTGCGCTGCTTGATTTAAGTGATTTGTAAGCTCTGTTATTTTTCCAACATGTTGTGAAATTTGTGTTGTTGTTTGATTTCCAGCATCTTCCAGACGGCTCGTGACATCAGAGAGCTGATATCCTAAATTATTTTTAAGATTTTGCATAGAGTGATGAAGAACATCACAGCGTTCATTAAGGACTTGCTCTATTGCTGTTGTTGATGTGTGAATAGTTTCATTCAATAATGCTTGTGCATTATGACTGGCTGTTGCGAAAGCTTCGACAGTATGTGCTGTTTGTTCAGACAGAACGGACAGAACTTTTTCACTGGTATCATAAACAGTTTTTTTGACATTTGATACAATGCGATTGCCTGATTCTGAGAGAATATTTTCTGCTTGTGCAGTAACATTTGTAACAGATGAAAGAATTTGTTCACTCGTAGAAGAAAGAATATCAGAAGCTTTTATAATCTTATTATGCAGGTTATCTGTAACTGTATTAACAGAGTCTTCTAAGGTTACACGCATATTGTCAACACTACTTTCCAGCGCTTGTTGAATTATCTGACTTTGCTCATTATTAAGAATGAGAGACGTTTTTAACGTGTCAGAACGTTCCTCAATAACAGATGTTTGCATATCAATGGCTTCACAGATTTGGCTGAATTTTTCAGATAATGTTTCCTCTAGCGTTGTTGTTCGTTCAAAAATTTTGTGTGCACGATCTTCTAGATCTGTATCAAATGATTCCATACGTGTTTCAAGGGTTTCAAAGAAAACACCACTCGATTGAGAAAGAGTATTCTTTAAAATTTCGGCATGGTTTTCAAGGTTTCTGATATGATCTTGAACCGTTTCAGTAATGTTTTTATTATTGGCGACAATTGCACTCTCAACTAAATCTATTTGTTGTTTCAATGCAACATCGACACGTATATCACTTTTTGCAATGAGGTTATGGATTGTTTCCATGCGTTGCTCAAGTGTGCGTGCTTGATCGGCAAGAACTTCATTGAGAGAAAAACTATTAATCGCTAAAGAGTCGCGCAGAGCATCGGCACGGATATCAATATTTCTCGCCTGTGCTTCTAAAGCATCTTGGGTTGTATTGCAGCTTTGTACAATGACATCTTGTAGCTTTTCAGTGCATTGAATGATGTTTGTAATATGATTTTCAGCTTGTTTATCAACGACTTGAACATTATCAGCCAAAACTTTTTCAATATGAGAAGTATTTTGGGACAAAACATCAATTTGATTTCTTAATGTATCCGCAATTTTATTTTTCTCGTTATCGAGCATGTCTGCCATAAGAGCTCGTTGATCAGAAAGTTGTACTTTAAAATCTTGTGAACGTTCTTGTATGATATCAACAATGGCATTGTCGACATATTGAATTTCTTCTCTCAGACTTTCTTTACTTTTATCAATTGCAGAAAGAATGGCTTCACGTCCATTTGTAAATGCATGGGTAATGTCTGCTGTTTTTTCTTGGAGGTTCTCATTTATTTTCAAGACATGAGCTTCCAAGAAATTACCAAGTTTTTCAGCATTATCCTCTAAAGCCTGACTGCGTTCTATAAAGGAATCAATGATGGAATCACTATGTTCTTTAAGAGAAAGATCAACAGTTGCTAAACGTTGTTCAAAGGCTCCAATTGCTTGCGAGGTTACGTTATCAAATTTAGAAGAGAGTTTATGTGCTTGGTCGTCGAGCTTTAAGATCTTCTCATCAAAATTCTGTAGAGATTGATTATTACGATCAATAAGAGCTTTATCCAAGGCTTTAAACTTTTCATCGACAGCGTGCAAAGTTTGATCTGTTACTGCTTGTATATGTGTTGCAATTTTAGCAACATGTACTTCCGCTTTTTCAGCTGTTTCATTAAAGGTTTTTTCTATTTGTTTTTCATTATGATCAAATCGTTTTGCAAAACCATCAAAGTTTTTTCCTAATTCATGAAAAAATTCCGTGTTTTTCTGCTGAATTTGTGTTGTTGTTTTGTTAAATTTTTCAACAAGTTGATTTGTTACGCCATCACCGGCATAGGAAAGTTTTTCAACAAGGTCTTCACCTTGTTTTTGTAAAGTTTGAGAAAGGGTTTGTGCAAGCTTTTCAACATTGGTCACAATGTTAGAGGTAACCAAACCAAATTCATCACTCAGTTGTTCTTGGGTTCCTTTAATTGTTGATTGTACGCGATCTGCGTGATTCAAAATGGCTATGCGTTCATTACTCAATTCTTTGATTAATGTGTGAATGCGTGATTCATTCTCAGCATAGGCTTGTTCTAGATTGTGAACTTCACCTTGTATGATTGCTTCAAGTTCAACAGCACGTCCGAGGGTACGTTCAATACCTTCGTTCATTGCCGCTACTTCTTCACGAATGGTTTGCCCTATAGCAATAGCTTGTTTTTCAGATAGATGTTGTGGTTCACTAAGGCGCTGTGCAGCATTGGTCATAAGAAGCGCAATATTATGCAAGTCGTTTGAACGTTTTGTTAATTGAGCAACGCCCCAAGATATAAGGATAGGAATTGCTGTTCCGGCTGCTACAGCAAGTCCTGTTGGGGATGTAACAAAAGTGCTGATATTGGATAAGGAGCTGAGTCCGGTAGGTGCGAGCTTATGCGCAATAAAAGCTCCTCCCGTTGCCCATAAAGCACTAAGCGCTGTTGTATACCAGTAGACTCGAGAGGAAGAACGCTGCTTGAATGGTCCAAAATTTACAGGGGTTGTTATATCATCATTTGCAGGAAGAAGTTTTGTAGGCAATAATGTATTATGAACAGTTCCACCTGAAATATCAGGTGAAGGTTTTGGAGCAAAAAGCTGTTCAACAACGGATTTATCAATAACAGCTTCATCATGAATATTAGAAACAAAAGTTGACGTACCGTTTTCAGCAAAAAATTCTTCTTCTGCCATTGCAATTTTTTGAATCAGATCATCGACATTAACAACATTTTCAGAATTATTGGATGATATCGTTTCAAATCCTGTGTCATCGAAATCAAAGTTCATAGCTTTTGTGAGGGCTTCTTCAACTTCAACTTCAAATGTTTGCAATTTGGTTCTGCGTGCCATACTCGCCTCGTACTCTTACAGCCGGAAAAGGGATACGTCCTCTTCCACATAATTTCTATATACTAGCTGTTAATTATTTAGAAAGGAATATGCTTAGGGAAAAATTTTAAAAACTTATCAAGATAAAGTTAACGCAGTTTCTTATACCCTGTTTAAAAATGTTATAAAATATAGTAAAAACAATTTATTATTTAAATCTAACAAAAACAAAAACACTGTTTACAACTTGTGTTTATAAAAAGCTTTATAAGCCGGTAGTCTTTGAAATAAGGACAATTTAATAGCAGTTATATATACAGTAAGGTGCGAACGCCTCTCTTTAATACCGATAATCGTTAATAAATGTTGTTGTCCGCTTACTTTTATTGATTCTAAACGAAGCAGTTTCATCATCACATATAGTCTGTAATAGCTTAGGACGTATAAAAGTATGCCTTTGAATTGTAAGTTCATAAAAAAGTAAACGTGGAAAAATTTTTAATTTAATATAGCTTTTCGTAAGCTGTACTTTATTATTGCCTTAAAGAGCCGTTTTTTCTCTAATTTCAGTTGTTTGTTGCTGAATTTTGAAGCTTCTACGTTGACAATTGGATATTTTTCAGTCGATATGCATGCACGAATATTTTATGCAATCTAGATAAAGGTGTAAGAATAATGGCAGAGCGATCACAACACCTACAAGATGTGTTTTTAAATACGGTGCGTAAGCAAAAAATTTCCCTTACAATTTTTCTTGTCAATGGCGTTAAACTCACGGGTATTGTAACTTCATTTGATAATTTTTGTGTTCTTTTACGCCGAGATGGACACGCGCAATTGGTTTATAAGCATGCTATTTCTACGATTATGCCTGGGCAGCCTGTACAGATGTTTGAGGGTGAAAGTCCTGAGTAAACATATCATTTTAAGATAGACCTCTTATCCCATTTTAAAAGTACTTAGATTGCTATGATAAATGAAAATGAGAGATTAGGAGGGGTATTTGCGCAGAACACAGGACAGGTGCGCGCACTTGTTTTGATACCGTTTTTTCAAGAAAATAGAAGTGAAAGCTCTTTGAGAGAGTGTTCTGTATCTTCTCGTGTTAAAGAGTCATTAGGGTTAGCGCGTGCTATAGGGTTAGAAGTTGTTAATTATGAAACGATTAATATTGCAACGCCTCGCTCTGCGACTCTCTTTGGAAAAGGTAAAGTAGATGCGTTAACCTGTTATATAGATGAATATTCTATTGAGCTTGCGATTGTAGATCACTTTTTAACGCCAGTACAGCAGCGTAATTTAGAAAAATTATGGAATTGTAAAGTTATCGATAGAACGGCTTTGATTCTTGAAATTTTTGGGGATCGTGCACGAACAAAAGAAGGAGTTTTGCAAGTAGAGTTAGCGCGTTTGTCCTATCAAAAAGGGAGGCTTGTGCGTAGTTGGACACACTTGGAAAGGCAACGGGGAGGGCGTGGCTTCCTAGGTGGACCTGGTGAGACGCAAATTGAAGCAGATAGGCGTCTTTTACAAGAGAAAATTATTCGTATTCGCCGCGAATTAGAAACGGTTATTAAAACACGTGCACTTCATAGAGCAAAAAGGAAAAAAACATCTTATCCTGTTGTGGCACTGGTAGGATATACGAATACAGGAAAGTCAACTCTCTTTAACCGTTTAAGCGGTGCAGATGTTTTAGCAAAAAATATGTTATTTGCAACGCTTGATCCGACTTTGCGCAAAGTTGTCCTTCCCCATGGAAAAACTATTCTTTTGTCTGATACTGTAGGGTTTATTTCTAATTTGCCAACAAATTTGATTGCAGCTTTTAGAGCAACCCTTGAAGAAGTGGTTGAAGCGGATCTCATTCTTCATGTAAGAGATATGTCAGATCTTGATCATCGAGCACATGCCCAAGATGTTTTAGAAGTGCTTTCAAGTCTTGATATCGATATTGATGATATGGAGCATATCATAGAAGTTTGGAACAAGATTGATATGTTGGATGGGCAAGCATTGAGTGTTTTACAAACAAGCGCAAAAACACGATTAAATCCTGCTCTCATGGTATCAGCACTTAAAGGGGATGGACTTGATCAATTATTAAGAGCCATTGAAATGCGAATTTTTGGAGAGGTGCAAAGCATTGAATATCTTTTACAGCCTCATGAAATGTCGCTTATCGATTGGTTTTATGAAAACTCTGCGGAAATAGTGCAAGAAGGACATGATGATGGGTCTATTACCATTAGAGCCGTTATTACTTCTGAAGCAAAAAAGCAATTAGAGAATATCAAAAAAAATATGAATTAAGTTCTTTAAAGCTATTGTTGAACATTTATGCTTAAATTTTATGTTTTTCTTATCTCAAAATAATATGACAGCAAATTAAGAGGATAGTTACTACTTTCTCTTAATAAAACAATATGAAGAAGTATTTTGCTGGTTAAAATAAAGATGAGTCTTAAGTGTAATAAAAGACTATTCGTACGTACCGTATGGCGAAGCATTTTGATTGTTTTGCTATTACAAATGCTATGTGTATCTTTGATTTGGTTGTATTATTTTGTCCAGCCCCGTGGTTACCAAGCAACTTTAGTATTTTCATTATCTGATTCTGTAGGAAAACCATTACCAATTAAAAAGCAAGACGATGTTATCGCTTTTTTGTTTTCACAGCCTATGTTCTTCAATGATTCGAATTTTTCTTTAAGCGCTTCTTATAAGAAAAAAAATCATGAAAATATCCATTTATCGCGTCATGGTGATTTTATCGATCTTACTTTTGAAGCCGAGACACTTGAAGCAGCTCAACGTGGTTTGGAAATTTGGTTTTCCGCATTTTCACAAGCAATCATAAAACAGAAACAATTTTTGTTAAATGATAAATTAGAAGACAAACAATATGATAATACTGCAATCGTTAATATCGTGCAGGAATTTCGTAAATCTGTTGATTCTTTTATTCAGCATGGTGTAAAACAAACAGAGCTTCATGATCTTTCGATGCAATTAACGCAAGCAACTTTAAAGCGTATTCATTTAACAAGTTTGAATTCAACAATTAATATGATGCGTGAAAATGGGCAGTCTTTACTGTCTTTATCGTTTATTGCAGGCAATTCAGCAATTGTTTCTCTGGAATCTAAACGTGACCTCTTGGAAACACAAAGAGCACATATGGCTGCGCAATTGGGGTGGACACATCCTCAAATTAAAGCGATGACTGCAGAATTAGAGACAGTTTCTCATCAATTAAAAAATAAAATTTTACAAATCGTTTATCAAGTTCATTCAGATGAGGTTATTGCAACGGAATTAGAAAAACAGCTCAAAAAAAGAATGAACTTTTTTGTAAAAGATCAATCCCAATCTTTGAATGAAATATTTAACGAGTTTGAAAATAAAATAAAAGCAGCAGTCGATGCACAAAATGAAGCGATGAGCAAGTCTGCTCAACGAAGAGAAAAAATTATTGATTCATATCGGAGATTGAGTGATGATCCTCTTCTCTTACAAAATACAAATATCCACGTGGTTATGCCAACAACGTTAGCACCAATTTCTTTTATGGCTCTTTATGGAAAAAATATTCTTGTGAGTGCATTGGCCAGCTTCCTTACTCTTTTGCTAGGAATATTGTTATTTTATCCGTGCTTTAAAAGCAAAAAAGACCAACTCTCAGAAGAGGATTTGAGATCAAAAGAAAATGCTCTTAAGAAGAATGAGAGTATTTTAGTCTCTCAAGAAATGAAAAATTTTGAAGCTTTTATTACGATAGAGGGATTATCTGATGTTTTGAAATGGCGTGCTTCAACCATTGTTTCAATCATTGGACCAGAGGCTGCACGGACAGCGGCAAAGCTTTCACTTCATCTCACAAAAGAGAATAAAACAATTTTGTTGGTCGATATTTCTGGTCAACAAATAGAGAAAGTCATTGGCCCACATCGCGGACTGAGTGATATTTTAACGGGCAATGCCAAGTTGCATGATGTTATTTACCGTGATTATGATACGGGGGTTGATATTCTTCCTCAGGGGTTAACAAGTGCTATTTCTGCACAAGATTTTTCAAATGATATTTCTCATATATTACAAGAATTTAAAAAAGAATATGATTTTATCATCCTAGAGATGGCAAGTGAACCAAAATATGGATTTGAGCAATTTGCAGAGCTAACAGACTATTATATTTGTAATACTGTTCTTAATGAACAAGAATGGATGATGCGGATGGTAGACAGCTTTCCAAAGACTGTTTATCGCATTGTTGCATCATAAGCTTCATAAAAAAGAAATATGTATCGCATGTTATAGTGGTACGCTTGTTTTTTGCTAAAGTTGTAGTACATACTAAAATAGACAAAGAGTTAATGTTTAAATTTTAAAATGCATTTTAGTTGGAGAGAAGCGTGGGGCAATCAGAGATGGCAGTAAAGAGATTAAACAATAGCATTTTAACACCTGTGCAAAAGAAAAATAGAAAACAAATACAGGTGTGGCTTTACTCTATTTTATTGCTTTGTTTGGCAATTGTCTTAGTGGGTGGCGCTACTCGTTTGACGGGATCAGGATTATCTATAACGGAATGGAAGCCAATACATGGCGTTATTCCACCGATTGGTGTGGATCAATGGCAAGAGGAATTTTTAAAATATCAACAGATAGCACAGTATAAGCTGCTTAATCCTGATATGACTTTAAGTGCTTTTAAGGTCATTTTTTGGTGGGAATGGGCGCATCGTTTTCTTGGGCGTCTTGTTGGTCTTGTTGCTTTATTGGGGCTCATTTGGTTTTGGGCGACTAAGCGTGTTGAAAAAAATATCTTACTTCCGCTTATTGTCGTGCCTATTCTTATCGCCTTTCAAGGCTTTATTGGTTGGTGGATGGTTGCTTCAGGGATTGGGCAAAGTAATTTAACAAGTGTGAGCCAATATCGTTTGGCATTTCATCTTATAACGGCATGTTTTGTTATTGTTTTTGTTACTTATTTATCTCGAGGACTTGCAGAATACTCAGAAAAGCCAGCAAATCAAAAGGTGCAATATTTTGCGGCTTGGCTTGTTATTCTCGTCTTGATAGAGATTTATTTCGGAGCTTTGGTTGCAGGGCTTCATGCTGGAAAAGTCTATAATACATGGCCGCTTATGGATGGGCAGATTATTCCTGATGGATTGTTGCAGCATCGTCCTGTTTGGCTCAATTTATTCGAAAATTCCTTAATGGTTCAATTTATTCATCGGTTTTTTTCTTATTTTTTATTTATTGTCTCAGTTGTTCATGCTTTCTATGTACAAAAAAATGTTCCACATTCCACCCATTCTCGTCGTGCATTTCTTATCTGTGTTATGATTATTATCCAAGCACTCTTGGGTATCTTAACACTGTTACATGAGGTTCCGATAAGTTTAGGGCTCATTCATCAAAGTATGGCACTAGCAGTGTTATGTTTTGCGGTTGCGCACTGGCGAGCAACAAAAGGGGCATATCGCGTTGTTGAATAAAAGTTTGTGTTTAAGGAGGTTTAGTCGCTTGAAAGCATTAAATCGAGGTTTTGTATAGCCGCAGCTGATGCGCCTTTTCCTAAATTATCGAATATGGCGCTGAGATTAAAAATACCTTCACGATCATTTCCAAATACGAACAGTTTCATATCATCTTTATTGGCTAAACACTCTGGATTAAGTCTTTGAAGTGAAGCAGTTTCTTCTTGTGATGCAACTAAAATGGTATTTTGTCCATCGTAATGGTTTGCGAGAATTTCGCGCAAATCAGAACAGTTTGCTGATTTTGTGAATAAATGGCGGTGCAGAGGAAGATTCACAATCATTCCCTGAGAAAAACGACCCACACTTGGTATAAAAAGTGGGGTTTGATTGATTTGTCCATAGATTTTGATTTCTGGCACATGTTTGTGTTCAAGATTAAGACCATAGATAAAATAATTGTCCTGAATATTTTGTTGAGATTGATTTTCCATTTGTAAAATCAACTGTTTCCCACCACCAGTATAGCCGGAGATTGCATTAATCGAGATGGGATAATAGGCGTCTAGTAGTCCTGCTTCACGGAGGGGGCGAATCAAACTAATGGCCCCGGTAGGGTAGCATCCGGGATTGGTTACATAATGTGCAGCTTGGATGCGCTTTCTTTGTCCTGCTGTCATTTCAGGAAAACCGTAAACCCAGTCTGGTGCAACACGGTGGGCTGTCGAGCTATCAATAATCCTAATGTTTTTATTTTTTTTAAGCCAATGAACTGTTTCGCGTGCAGCATCATCTGGAAGACACAAAATAGCAATATCGGCTTGATTAAGATAGTCTTGTCGCAGATGAACATTATGGCGATCTTTATGAGCTAGAGAGAGTAGTTTTAAATCTGTACGCCTTTCTAAGCGTTTTTGTATTTGTAGTCCGGTTGTGCCATGTTCACCATCAATAAAAACTTTGGTTAGCATTCTTATTTGCCTTCGTATTAACTTTGCCTATTATATTCAGCTTTTCACATTATAAATTATTTCTAATCATTAAATTATTGAATTTCTTTAGATTATAGATATTTTTTGTAAAAGGTGTAAACAAATTAAGAGTGTAAAAAAAGAAATGTAATCTCATTTTTACCATTCTTGAGAGGGAAGTTTTTCGCTGTTTTTATAACAAAGAATAAGATAAATATTTGCTTCATTATTTTTGAGTGTAAGTGGTTTAAAATGTTTGGTTTGCATGGTTTGCTGTGTTATCGTTTCTTGACTTTATTTTTTTATGTTAGGAATGTGTTTTATGACTCAGCAAGAAAATGACGCACAAAAGCGCTTTTTTAATGATAGTTTACAAACTGTTGATGGTGCAATTTTTGATGCAATTAGAGGGGAGTTTGAGCGTCAACAACATGAAATTGAACTGATTGCTTCAGAGAACATTGTTTCAAGAGCGGTTCTTGAAGCGCAGGGGTCTGTTTTAACTAATAAGTATGCAGAAGGTTATCCAAGAAACCGCTACTATGGTGGATGTCAATTTGTTGATGTCGTTGAAGATTTAGCCATTGAAAGGGCAAAACAGCTTTTCGGTGCTGCTTTTGCAAATGTACAGCCTAATTCTGGTAGCCAAATGAATCAAGCTGTCTTTTTAGCTTTACTGAAGCCTAATGACACATTTATGGGATTAGATTTAAATGCTGGTGGTCACCTTACGCATGGTTCATCTGTTAATATGTCAGGAAAATGGTTTGATGTTGTTTCCTATGGTGTACGTAGAGAAGATCAGATTATTGATATGGATGAAGTTGAGCAGCTGGCAAAAGAGCGTAAGCCCAAACTTATTATAGCGGGTGGTTCATCTTATCCACGGCTATGGGACTGGAAGCGATTCCGTGAAATTGCAGATGAGATTGGTGCTCATCTACTTGTTGATATGTCTCATATTGCTGGTCTTGTTGCTGGTGGCGTGCATCCTTCACCTGTTCCACATGCGCATATTGTAACAACAACAACACATAAGTCGCTTCGAGGTCCTCGTGGTGGTTTAATATTGACAAATGATGAGGCTTTATCCAAAAAAATTAATTCTGCAATTTTTCCTGGTCTTCAGGGTGGTCCTTTAATGCATGTGATTGCCGCAAAGGCTGTTGCGTTTGAGGAGGCTTTGCGTCCCTCTTTCAAGAGCTACAGTGCCAATGTTGTCGCTAATGCGAAAACTTTAGCAAAAACATTACAGAGTAATGGTTTTAATATTGTTTCTGGTGGTACAGATAATCATTTGTTGTTGGTTGATTTACGTTCCAAAAATCTAACAGGTAAACGTGCTGAATTGGCTTTGGGACGCGCTCATATTACCTGCAATAAAAATGGTATTCCTTTTGATTCTGAAACGCCATCTATAACATCGGGAATTCGTTTGGGATCACCTGCTACCACAACGCGTGGTTTTTTAGAAAAAGAGTTTATTCAAGTTGGTCATCTGATTTCAGAAGTTCTTGATGGTCTTCGGAGCGCAAAAAGTGATGAAGATAATCATGCCGTTGAAATGGCTGTTGAGAAAAAGGTAAAAGATATAACGAATCAATTTCCTCTTTACTCTTATCTTAGCACTTGTTAAGGATACAAAGGATGCGCTGTCCTTACTGCCAATATGAGGATACACAGGTTAAAGACTCACGTCCAGCAGAAGAGGGCGCAGTGATTCGTCGCCGTCGTGTGTGTTCCGTTTGTGGTGGTCGTTTTACAACTTTTGAACGTGTTCAGTTGCGCGAGCTCTTGGTTGCTAAAAAAAGTGGACGATGTGAACCCTTCGATCGTGATAAGTTAATGCGATCAGTTGATGTGGCTGTACGTAAGCGCAATATTGATCCTGATCATATTGAACGAGCAATTTCTGGCATTGTACGTCAGCTTGAAAGTTTGGGAGAACCAGAGATTTCTTCAGAAAAAATTGGACGTCTTGTGATGGAAGCATTGAAGAGAATTGATGATATTGCTTATATTCGTTTTGCTTCTGTGTATCGAGATTTTCGTAATGCAAGCGATTTTCACGATGTTATAGATGAATTGTCAAAGGGTATCGCGGATACAGAATCTCGTTTTGATGAATAAAAAAGTGCAAGATGAACGGTTTATGGCTGCAGCTATTCGTTTAGCAGAACGTCATGTCGGTCTTACAGGTGGGAATCCTTCTGTTGGTACGTTAATTGTGCAAAACGATAATGGTGCGGGAGCTTTTATTGTTGGCTATGGCGTAACAGCTATTCATGGGAGTCCTCATGCGGAAGTGCAAGCTTTACACATGGCAGGTTCTTTGGCTCAAGGAGCGACTGCTTACGTTACTTTAGAACCTTGTGCGCATTATGGAAAAACTTCGCCATGTGTGAATGCACTTATTGATTCAGGTGTTTCTCGAGTTGTTGTTGCGCTGACTGATTGTGACAAGCGTGTTGATGGTCATGGTATTGCTCTTTTACGAGCGGCGGGTATTGAAGTGGTTGAGGGCATTTTAGCTGAAGAGGCTTTTGAATCCTTATGGACGCATTGGTGCATAAGGAAGATACAACGCTGTGCGGTTACTTTTAAAATGGCAATTTCTGCCGATAATGGTGTTGGAAAAAGAGAGAAGGGCAGCGTAAAAATTAGTGGAACACTTTCTCATGCCCATACGCATATTCTACGTGCTCAAAATAATGCTATCCTCGTTGGTATTGGTACTATATTAGCAGATGATCCACAACTCAATTGCCGCTTGCCAGGGATGGAGATGCGCTCACCAATTCGTATTATTTTGGATGCAGATTTATCTATCCCCCTTGATGCAAAAGTTGTCCAAACAGCCATAAAAATTCCTACATGGGTTATTTGTGATGTGGATCTTTCAAAGAAAAGCAAAAAAAATGCATTGGAGCAATATGGTGTGTCTGTTTATTCGGTCGAGATGAACAATGGTTGTGTAGAACCCTTTGCTCTTTTACAGATGCTTTATAAACATGGGATTAATAGTGTTTTATTGGAAGGGGGCGTCAAGACAGGGGAAAAATTTTTGAATGCTGGTTGTGTTGATCATTTGATATGTTTTCATACCCCCATTGTTTTAGGCAAAAATCGTATTGAAGCCCCTCATTTTGGAAATTATCTCTCGCAGTTTCATGAGATTGAGACAAGAATGTTTGGAAATGACCGTTTTTATAAGTGGAGACGTAAGACATTATGTTCACAGGAATTATAACGGATATTGGTTGTGTTGAAGATGTTCAACCTTTAAAGCAGGGGATGCGTTTAAAGATTTCTACCCGCTATGCTATAGAAAGCTTAGCAATTGGCGCGTCAATTGCTTGTTCAGGAATTTGTCTGACAATTGTAGAACGAGGATTAAAACAAGAAGATTCCAATTGGTTTGTTGTCGAGGCGTGGGAAGAAACATTACGTTTAACGAATCTTGCACAATGGATAAAAGGAACTTTTGTTAATTTGGAACGTTCGCTTCGATTGGGTGATGAAATGGGAGGACATTTGGTTTCTGGTCATATTGATGGTTTGGCTGAAATCATTGATCAAAAAAATGAAGGGGATGCAATTCGTTTTTATTTAAAAGTTTCAAGACAATTTATGCCGTTCATTGTTAATAAGGGATCTATTGCTCTTAATGGGACATCTTTAACTGTTAATTGTGTTGAGGACTGTGTTTTTGATGTTCTTATTATTCGCCATACACTCGAAATGACAACGTGGGGACAAGCTAAAATTGGAGATCGGGTCAATTTGGAAATTGATCAACTTGCTCGTTATGCTGCAAAAATTTTAGCTTTAAAAAGAGAAGATGAATAAGCCAAAACTTTCTTGATCGTTTTCAGAATTTTATGCTTTATAACCCTGATTTTTTTGATTCGTTTTTTGTGGAATTCCATTATGATGAAAGAGATACGTAAAAAGCCTCACGTATTGATTGTTGAAGCACGTTTTTATGAGGGGATTTCTGATGCGCTTTTGAGAGGTGCAGTGAATACTTTGCAAAAAGCTGAAGCAAGTTATGATGTTGTAACGGTTCCTGGAGCATTAGAAATACCAAGTGCAATAGCTTTTGCTGAAAAAAATAAGATATCGTATGATGGTTATGTTGCTCTTGGTTGTGTTATTCGGGGTGAAACATATCACTTTGAAATTGTTGCTAATGATTCTTGTCGTGCATTGATGGATTTAACTGTTCATCAGCACTTGGCTATTGGAAATGGTATTTTGACTGTTGAAAATGAAGAACAAGCATGGGTGCGTGCAAAACTAGATGATAAAAATAAAGGTGGTTTTGCGGCTGAAGCTGCTTTATGTATGATCGCTCTAAAAAAGAGATTTGGAGATAATCGTTAAATATGGCTGATATAAAAAGCAGACATTTTCCGCGTTCAGCCAATAAACGTGGAGCAGCAAGACTCGCTGCAGTTCAAGCACTCTATCAAATGGATATCGTGGGTTCGGGGGTGTTGGAAACGGCAGCTGAGTATGAGGCTTATCGTTTGGGAAAAGATATTGATGGAGAGCAGTATCTTGAAGCTGATTTTCAATGGTTTTTGGCGATTATAACGGGTGTTGTAAAAGATCAAAAGCAGCTTGATCCTCTGCTTCATCAACAGCTTTCAGCAGAGTGGTCACTTTCACGTCTTGATTCTATATTGCGAGCAATTTTACGAGCAGGTTTATGGGAGTTGATCAACCGTAAAGATGTCCCCGTTGCGGTTGTCATGAATGAATATGTTGACATAGCAAAGGCGTTTTTTGAAGGTGATGAACCGAAACTTGTTAATGCAGTTCTCGACAGTATGGCAAAAAAAGTTCGCCTCTAAGAGCTACAAATTCCCCTATTATTAGGTCTGATAGTATCAGACCTATAATATTGAAACGGTATGTAGACTATATGATTTAGTTATGGCGTGGCAAATTCGCAGGGCCTTTTATAATTTGAATTAAGAAAGGATGTTCTTTTGTTACAGTTGGCGTTGTTTGTGTAATAAAATCAAACACTTGACCGTCTTGTAATCCGTAATTTGCAACTTTTGCAACCTGATTATTTTTATTGAAGTAAATGGCTAAAACTTTGCGATCAATAATCTTTGTTTTCATAAACTGCATCCCACGATAACGTGTCTGTGAGATGTAATAAAAAACTTCATTATCATATTTTGTTTTTAATGAAGGGGTCCCTAAAGTTAAAAGAACTTGCTCTTGACTTGAGCCAATAGAGATAGAACTTAAAGCATTTTTATCAAGAACATAGCCCTCTCTATAAATTTGGCTCGAACCTGAAGAATCAAGAAGACTACACCCAGCAAGCATTCCTATGCTTGCTATTGATAGACCAATTAATAATTTACGTTTGATTAAGGCTATTATGTGAGGCATTTGAAACAATGATATCTCCTTTTTATACTGAGATGTAGGACAAGAAGGCAACCTCAAGTTTTTTCTAATTTTAACTTAATCTACCGTAGCTTACACTGAGTTTCCCTGTTATAAAGCAAATTATGCCATATAGAATTTCTTTAGAAAAGAAAAAAATGCATAAATACTTGAGATAAATAAAAACACAGTGCTTTATGCGTTTTTATGTTTGGGAGTTGTCAATGAATGTTCAAAATGTTCCTCAAATGACATTTGCTTTGGCTTATCCAATATCCGTACGTTCTCTACCTGCTAAAGGTATAAGGGTTCATCTTTGTGCAAATAAAAAAGAATGTACACATTTAGCCCAGAACCATAATTTAATTGAAGTAAAATCTTGTGAGGGAAAATTCCATATTTTCCCGTGGAAAAAACGCGGAGTGCGTATAAAAGGTCTATTGCAAGCGCGTATACTGCAGTTATGTGTTGTTACATTAGAACCATTAGAAAATATCCTTTGTGAAAATATTGAGGTTGTTTTTGTTCCTGAAGATTCAAATTTGATGAAGCCTAAAATATCAGAGGATACAGGAGAATTGTTTTTAGATGTGGAGGGGCTTGATACTCCTGAAGTGTTTTATGATGATAAAATTGATATTGGTGCAATCATGGAAGAGTTTTTTGAGTTGTCTATTAATCATTATCCACGTAAAGAGGGGATACAGATGAATATGGTTGAAAATTTAGAAGAAGCAGAGCAAAAATTCTCTCCATTTTCTGTTTTGAAAAATTGGAAGTGATTGTAAAAACATACAAAAAATATCTATTTGTATGCTAAACGGCATTTCTGCGGAGCGATATTTTCGCAAGATGTGCTGTGTGAGTGTTCAGGAGCCAAAAATCATAATATGTATTTAAAAATGAAAAGATGTGGGATATGCAAGCGTGATTAGAATTTCTGTGGATGTCATGGGCGGTGATTACGGTCCAGAAGCAGCTATTGCAGGAGCAGCAATTGTACAAAAATATTTATCAAATATTTATTTTCTGTTTTATGGAGTAGAGGAGGCTGTTCGTCCGGTTTTAAAAAAATATCCCTGTTTGGATTCTGTATCGCGCTTTTGCCCTACAGAAAGTTATACACGCATGGATGAAAAGCCAAGCCAAGCACTTCGTAATGGACGTGGTAAATCATCAATGTGGTACGCCATTGAAGCGGTAAAAAATGGTGAAGCTGATGCTTGCATTTCTGCTGGTAATACGGGTGCACTTATGGCCATGTCGTATTTTTGTTTGAAAATGCTTGCAGAGGCTGAGCGTCCTGGTATTGCGGGTATCTGGCCAACACTGCGCAGTGAGAGTATCGTTTTAGATATTGGAGCAACAATAGGTGCCTCGGCTAGTCAGTTGGTTGATTTGGCGGTTATGGGAGCGGGTATGTTTCGCGCTTTATATCACACTGAAAGACCAAGTGTTGGGCTTTTAAATGTGGGGGTGGAAGAGGTTAAAGGACTTTATGAAATAAAAAAAGCAGGAATGATATTGCGTGAAGTGCAATTAGAAGGATTGGAATATAAAGGATTTGTTGAGGGCAATGACATTGGAAAAGGAACGGTCGATGTTGTTGTGACAGAGGGGTTTTCTGGTAATATTGCTTTAAAAACCGCAGAAGGAACTGCGCGACAGATAGGGGAGATTTTAAACTCTGCACTGCGCAGTTCTTTTTTAACATCTCTTGGTTATTTTTTATCGCGAGGTGCTTTTCGTATACTGAAACATAAAATGGATCCCGATAGGGTGAATGGAGGAGTGCTTTTAGGTTTGAATGGTGTTGTTATAAAAAGTCATGGCAGTGCCAATGCTAATGGTTTTGCTTCTGCTATCCGCGTTGGTTATGAAATGGTTAATAATGGACTTTTAAAAAAAATAACGGCTGATTTACGGCGGTTTCATGAGAATAAAGAAACACTTCTTGACCAAGAAGATGAAGCGGTGATGAATGGAGAGTCCTTATGATAAGCTCTTATAATAGAAATGAAAAATTTGAAGAAAAGGTAAGAGCTGAATGATTCGCTCAATTATACGTGGTGTAGGAAGTGCTTTGCCAAAAAGAAGTTTATCAAATGATGAGATTGCAAAGTTTGTTGAAACGTCAGATTCATGGATTGTTCAGCGTACAGGAATACGCCAACGTTATATTGCCAGTGAAAATGAAACAACTGTTTCTTTAGGAGTTGAGGCTGCGCAAGCCGCCCTTATAAATGCTGGTCTTACAATAAAAGACATTGATTGTATTATTTTAGCAACGTCCACCCCGAATCGTACTTTTCCTGCTTCTGCTGTTGAAATTCAGCATGCTTTGGGAATGAGCCATGGATTTGCTTTTGATATTCAAGCTGTTTGTTCTGGTTTTATTTTTGCTTTAACAACAGGAGATTCTTATTTACGATGTGGAGCGGCTAAAAGAATTTTAGTTATTGGATCCGATACATTTTCTCGAATTTTAGATTGGGAAGATCGTACGACATGTGTTTTGTTTGGTGATGGTGCGGGTGCCGCTATTTTGGAAGCTCAAGAAATTGAGGGGACTATTGCTTTTGAGCGTGGTATATTGTCTGCAAAACTGCGCTCTAATGGTGCTTATATAGATAAGCTATATGTTGATGGTGGACCTTCAACAACACAAACGACAGGCTATTTGCGTATGGAAGGACGAGAAGTTTTTAAATATGCTGTTGGTATGATAACGGATGTGGTTGATGATTGTTTTGCAGCTGCAGGTATGGATTCTTCACAACTAGATTGGTTTGTACCTCATCAGGCTAATAAGCGCATTATTGAAGCATCTGCTAAAAAGTTGGGAATTTCACTAGATAAAGTTGTGATTACCGTTGATCAACATGGTAATACGTCTGCCGCATCAGTTCCGTTGGCTTTAACAACAGCTGTTTGCGATGGAAAAATAAAAGAAGGAGATCTTATCATGTTAGAAGCCATGGGAGGTGGATTTACATGGGGAGCAATTCTTATTCGTTGGTAAATTATGGCTACTTGACCATATTTCAAGAAAACGTATAAGTCATTTTGTAATTTTAAATATTTTAATAGGTGGTTATAATGACAAGTAAGACAGTAACGCGTGCAGATTTAGCGAGCGTAGTTTGTAAAAGAGTGGGCTTGTCACATACTGAATCAGCAGCTTTAGTCGAATTGGTTTTGGATGAGATTTGCAACTCACTTGTAAGAGGTGAAGCGGTTAAATTATCTTCTTTTGCAACTTTTCAGGTTCGCAGTAAAAATGAACGTGTTGGACGCAATCCAAAAACAGGTGTTGAAGCACCTATTCCGCCGCGACGTGTTGTGACGTTTAAGGCTGCCAATGTCCTTAAACAGAGAATTTTAGATTCGCATCGTGCAAAACAGAAAAAATGATATCTCATAAATAAATGCCATGGTATGTTTGGTATTTGTTAAAAAAATGTATAAAATAAGGGTCTTTGTTTTTTAGAAAAAGACTGTTGAGTAAGTTGTCAATGATGGTCTTATTTTTGACTAATCTTGTTGAGAAATTGAGACAGAATGAGTCATTGTGAAGTAATTTATTTTGTTTTAAATAAGGTGTTGCAAAATGGATAAAAGCTCTGATGCTTTTCGCACAATTAGCGAAGTAGCGGAGTTATTGGAGCTTCCGCAGCATGTCTTAAGATTCTGGGAAACACGTTTTAGGCAGATTAAACCAATGAAACGTGGGGGAGGAAGGCGCTATTATCGTCCTGTCGATGTTGATTTGCTCAATGGTATTAAGCAGTTACTATATGATCAGGGTTATACGATAAAAGGTGTGCAACGCCTTTTGAAAGAAAATGGTGTTGCTTTTGTGACTGCATTTGGTAATGGTGATCTTGATGCTATGAATGTGGTCATAGAAAAGAAACATGCAGGACAAACTTCTGAAAATGCTAGTAATAAGCCTAAGAAATCTTCTTTTGGGCTTTTGAGTTTCATGAGGAATGAAGGAGAAACATCTGTCGGTTCTGTGAATCTTTACAAAGATAAAACTGATAAAGCATTGTTACAAGAGATTCTGTTTGAACTCATTGAATGTAAGCGTGTCCTTGATAGAGCACGATAGTAATAATGTTTTTTTATTTTATATGTGTTTCGTAGATATTTAGACGTTTTATGGATATGCTCAGAGTTTAATACGTTCAACGAGTGGTCATGTATCGTATGTGTATATTTAACGAGTTTTTTTATAAGAGTTTTTAATTTGGTAAAATATGAAGAGGAGAAAGAATAAACGCTGAGTTTTGCCATTTTTCTTTGATTTAGCTTTATAAAAATTAAGGCAATATCTCATCAGTGTAGATTGCGGGATGTATAATGCCATTGGCTTACCAATTCATGTGCTTGTTTTAAAGAGATGTTTCTTAAGGCTTCTTAATCTTATTTTACTATAATGCCTTGTGAATGATTAATGGTAAACTCGTTGAGTACTGCTATTTTTACATTTATAAAGAAGCAAGTCAGCATCATCATTATAGTTATAGTCGGTCCTCAATGATTGCAACAATCCTTAGCACTTTAGGCGGTTCATTGTGGGCATTTTAAAAGTTCTTTCTCAATAATTTTTATCCACACACTCATTCTGCTTGTTTCGTGCAAGCAAATGATTTTGATAGATTCAACATAAACATATTTAAAACGAGAGAAGCTTATGATATTCGAAACCTTATTTAATATGAATAACGATATATTACCATTATAAATCAATATCTTGTCTTTTTATAAGAGCTTATCTTACGAATAAGACATATCATTGTTCAGCTAATTTTACATATTTTTTATTAATAAATATAATCTTGTTTTCAGCCTTCTTGCTTGATGTTGCTATAATTATCGTAATGATCTATCCATGATAGTAGCAGCATCTTTTCATTATAAAAGTAAAAGATTAATGTTATTATTAATATTCAATTGTCTATGTTGTTTGCATTTAAACAGCTCATAGCTTACATTCAACTTTTTCACCAAACCACCTTGTAGAGAGAGCACGCGATTCTTTCTGGTGATAGGTCGTTGTGCATGAAACAAAAACACTACAATATCAAATTATTTCATTTTGTACAAAAATTGAAGATTTATAGTAAAAAAATTAACGTATTACCATCTTCTGTGATATTATGCATTTATTACACGTTGCAAATCTGGAGGTGTTGCCTCATTTGAGAGTTGTTTAATTGCATCTTCTACAGATAAAAGGGTTTGATTTGTACTTCCTAAGCGGCGCATATTTACGCTGTTTGTTTCAGCTTCACGTTTGCCACATACCAAAATTACGGGGACTTTTTGTAAAGAATGTTCTCGTATTTTATAGTTAATTTTTTCATTGCGGAGATCTATTGTTGCGGAAAGCCCAATAGCTTTAAGTTTTGCTGTTATTTTTTTGGCATATTCATTTGCTTCGGATGTAATTGTTGCAACAACAATTTGTTCAGGAGAAAGCCAAAGTGGCATATGTCCAGCAAAATTTTCGATTAATATACCAAGAAAACGCTCCATTGATCCAAAAATAGCACGGTGGATCATAACAGGTTGACGTTTTTCTGAATCTTTATCAATATAGAATGCACCAAAACGTTCAGGAAGATTAAAGTCTATTTGTGTTGTTCCACATTGCCATTCACGACCGATAGCATCCTTTAATGTATATTCAAATTTTGGACCATAAAATGCTCCTTCACCCGGAAGGATGCTTGTTTTGATTTGTCCTGCAAATTTTGTTTCAATCGTTTTAAGGACAGATTCCATGATACTTTCTGCATGATCCCATAATGCATCAGATCCAACTCGTTTTTCTGGACGTGTTGAAAGCTTAAGACTAATTTCTTTAAAACCAAAATCAGCATAAGTTGATAAAATAAGATCATTAATACTGAGACATTCATCGGCTAATTGTTCATCAGTACAAAAAATATGCGCATCATCTTGTGTAAAACCACGCACACGCATAAGACCATGTAAAGAGCCTGAAGGCTCATAACGATGAACAAGTCCAAATTCAGCAAGTCTAATAGGCAAATCACGATAAGATTTTAAACCATGTTTAAAAATTTGAACATGACCAGGGCAATTCATTGGTTTAAGGGCATAAACATTCCCATGATCTGAATCTTCTGCTGCTGGAATTACTTTGAACATATTCTCCTTATACCAGCCCCAATGACCAGATATTTCCCAGAGTGACCTATCGAGAACTTGTGGTGCATTAACTTCAGCATATTGATGATCATCAAGGCGTCTACGCATATAGCTGATTAAATTTTGGAACATTTTCCAACCTTTTTTGTGCCAAAAAATCATTCCTGGCCCTTCTTCTTGAAAGTGAAATAAGTCCATCTCACGTCCCAAGCGGCGATGATCACGTTTTTCAGCTTCTTCTAGCATATGAAGGTAGGCTTTTAAGTCATTTTCATTTGCAAATGCTGTTCCATAAATTCTCGTGAGCATTGGATTATTGGCATCGCCACGCCAATAAGCTCCTGCAACTTTCATTAATTTGAAAGCATTCCCAATTTGCCCTGTAGATTGCATGTGCGGTCCGCGACAAAGATCAAACCACTCCCCTTGATAATAAACTTTTAAATCTTGATTTTCAGGAATGCTATCAATAAGTTCAACTTTATAAAATTCCTTTTTCTCAGAAAAAATTTTTCTCGCTTTTTCACGAGACCAAATTTCTTTTCTAAAAGGTTTATTGCGCTGGATAATTTCACGCATTTTCTTTTCGATAACAGTGAGATCATCTAATGTAAAAGGTTGTTGGCGTGCAAAATCATAATAGAATCCATTCTCAATAACAGGACCTATTGTTACTTGCGTTTCAGGAAAGAGTTCTTGTACTGCTTCAGCAAGGACATGGGCGCAATCATGCCTTATGAGCTCAAGAGCGCGTGAATCTTCTCGGGTAATAATCTCTACTTGACCAGATTGTCCCAATGGATCCGATAAGTCTCGCGTGATACCATTAAGACTATAGGCGACTGCTTTTTTTGCAAGTGATTTAGAAATAGATTCTGCTAATTCCAAGCCTGTCATTTCGGCGGGGTAATTACGTTTTGAACCATCGGGAAAAAAAAGAGAAATAGAGCAAGACATAAAAACACCCTTTTAATCCAATTCCGCTAACGATTGCGGATGGTTTCGTGAAAATTGAGTAAAAAGCTTATAGACTGATTTTTTATCAATACATATGAAAAAAGAAAAGGATTATTTGTTGTGTTTGTCAGAAATTTTCCAGTAACGCCAAGGTTTATAAAAACAGCAAGAATTTCCAAGCGAAATAGGTACTGGATCAAAGCCATCTGTTCCAAAGGGCCCACAACGCATGATACGAAAGAGTCCCATCCATGTACCAGCCCAAAGCCCATGGCGTGCAATCGCTTCATATATATATTCTGAACAAGTCGGGGCATGGCGACACTGATTGCCTATAAGGCACGAAAGTGTTATTTGATAGAAACGTATTAAGAAAATTCCCAATAATCGTCCGGGTGTTTTTTGCCAAGTGCCTGTGTAATTTCGAGTCAATTTTTTTTGTTGAGATTGTGATTTGAACATTTATTTTTCTTCAATTTGTTGAATGCAATCTATCGTTGCATCAAAGGGTAGTAGTGTTGCTGTATGGCGCACTTTATAGTCTTTAATGGGCTGTAAGCAAGAAAAATCCTCAAATGGAGCTTGAGGAGAAGGACCATTTTGCGTTAGCATTTTGTAGATAACTTCACGCAATATTTTAAGATCTTGTGTTGTTTGTCCGATGATATGAGATGCTAAAAGTGAAGCCGAAGCTTGCCCTAGCACACATGCATGTATTTCGTGAGCAAAATCCGTAATAATACCATTTTCCACTTTTAAATCTACAGTGATTGTCGAGCCACAAAGATGTGCATGTTTTCTTGATGTTGCATCAGGATTATTAAGACGCCCAATTTTGCCTATATGTGCAGCATATTTAAGTATTTTATCATTATAGATATTATCAATCATGCACTATTGCCTGAAATTTTGAGAGTCGTGATTGTTTAAACTTTTAATTCGCTTATATAGAGATTATACAAAATGAAATAGGTATGGAGCAAATGCTTTGTATAGAGTAAGCTTGGAGTTTTTGAATGCGTAATGTTGTTAAAGAAGACGCAAATTTATCTGAAGAAAAGCGTCCGAGTATTGAAGAGGTGGAAGAAGCGATTCGTACATTACTCTTATGGATAGGG
This sequence comes from Bartonella sp. CL436QHHD, assembly GCF_042195105.1. Taxonomy (NCBI): domain Bacteria; kingdom Pseudomonadati; phylum Pseudomonadota; class Alphaproteobacteria; order Hyphomicrobiales; family Bartonellaceae; genus Bartonella; species Bartonella sp. CL436QHHD. The sequence continues at coordinate 180,448 of NZ_JBHINR010000023.1, forward strand.
GAAAATCCAAATAGAGAAGGGCTTTTAGATACTCCAAAACGTATAGCCAAGGCATATCGCGAGCTTTTTAATGGTTATAGTCAATCTGTTAAAGAAACCTTAGGTACAGTTTTTGAAGAGGTTTCAGGATATAATGAATCCGTAATCGTAAAGAATATACCTTTTTATTCACACTGTGAGCATCATATGATCCCAATTATTGGGAAAGCACATATAGCATATCTTCCTAATGAGAAAATTGTTGGTCTTTCAAAAATTGTACGTGTTGTAGATATTTTTTCTCGTCGTTTACAAACTCAAGAAGCTATGACAGCGCAAGTGGCTCACGCGTTAAAAACGTATCTGAAGCCTCATGGTTTAGCAGTATTGATTGAGGCTGAGCACATGTGTATGGCTATGAGAGGAATCCAAAAACAGGGCTCTACAACAATTACAAAAAACTTTCATGGTTATTATGAAAAAGATCAAGCGGCACAAACACATTTTATGATGATGGTTCAAAGGTCATAGTAGAGCCCATATTTCTCGTAATCTCTATTAAGTTATAAGTCGTCTGAATAAAATAAATTATGAGAAAAAGAAAATTGGCTTGTACCTTTCTTTATGATTTGTTAAAGGCTAAAAACCAAGGTTTTTTCTTTCCACGTGCGGTCGTGGCGGAATTGGTAGACGCGCAGCGTTGAGGTCGCTGTGGGGCAACCCGTGGAAGTTCGAGTCTTCTCGACCGCACCAGTTAGCAGTGAGTCTCTCTATAATGAGATGAAGTTATGTTAGAGAGAGGGGATTTATACACATTATAGAAAAATCTTTTTTGTATGTTATTTGTTGGTGTGTTTCTAAGAATGTTTCGTTTTTTATTACTTTATCTATGCATTTGAAATGTTATATTTTTATAAGGTGGGGTGAAATTGCAGTGAGAAGTATAATGATTCTGAGATATTTAACACTTCTTATTTGTATTTCTTTATTGTCAGCATGTAGTGATTCACGTGCTGTACTTTGGCATGGGGTGCATGCAACACCTTCTATGACTGCCGTAGAAAGGGAAGTTGGAGGGAAACCAGTTTCTCCAAAAGCCATCGTTCCAGTGTATGTTGCAACAAGTCGTATGATGCAAAATAATTACGCTCAACCTTATGGTGCAGAGCGATCAAATAAAGTTCATTATAATCGCGTTGACGTAGGAATTCCTCAGCAACATGTAAAGGGAGTTGTTGAAATAAATGCGTATAAACCTACACATGATAAGTATTTTGCAGCAGTAGCATTGCAAAAATACGATAATAAAGAACAGTTTAAACAGCAATTAAATGCTGCTTTAGCAAAAAAGCCAAAAGGAAAAAGAGAAATTTTTCTTTTTATCCATGGGTATAATAATAATTTTGCAGATGGTACATTTCGTACAGCACAGTTTACACACGATTATTCTTTAAATGTTGTCGCTGTGCATTATTCTTGGCCTTCTGCCGGATCTGTTCCTCTTTATATTTATGATCGTGACAGTGCTAATTTTGCCCGTGACGGATTGATAGAGCTTTTAACGCTTATTAGTGAAACCAATGCTGATCAAATTTCGGTTATTGCACATTCTATGGGCAATTTTGTTATAATGGAAGCATTTAGAACGTTAGCTTTACAGGGAAAATATAGGCCTATTCGTCGTATTACAAGTTTATTAATGGCTGCACCCGATATTGATGTTGATGTATTTGAGCGCCAACTTAATGATATAAAAAAACTCCCGCAGCCAACAGCTATTTTAGTATCCAGAACGGATAAAGCTCTCGCGGTTTCAGGACGTCTTACGGGTGGACATCATCGTGTGGGCGATGGCTCAGATATTGAAATGTTGCGTAAAAATGGAATAGCTGTTCTTGATTTCTCTCATGTGGATGGGGGAGCACACAATGTCTTTGCATCTTCGCCAACGTTGATGGCTCTTTCTCGAGAAGGTTCTTTGGCTTCCACAATTATGCAAGGTACAGAATTGTCACCTAGTCAAGCCCTTCTTGCTGATGGTAGTAGTGTGTTGGAGAAAACAACACATCTTATCCTTTATACACCTGTACGTTTTCTCTCTCCACGGATTCCACGTTGATAGTGAAAAGAGAGAAGGAGCTCCATCAAATAATGTATTGGAGGTAATGTTTTTTAGCACTTTCTTTAGAATGGTTTTGTAAAATGAAAAATAAATAGCGGGATGAATGTAAAAAACAGTCATTAGGTGAGTTTGTGATGATCACACGGAAACGCTATGTTAATACGCCTACAGTTGTTGATTATTTATCTCATTCCGCAATTAAGTTGTTAGACATTCATGCTATGCTTGTGAAGGTGAGAAAAGGTGATATGGGGGAAAAACCAAATTTATTGCGTCAAATTGATTCTACAAAAAAACAGTTAGATGAGATAAGCCATGCTCTTATTTTAGAATATCGTAAACGCCAAGAAAATGAGCGTTTTTTAAAACAAATTCTGCTATCCATTTCTGATCAACTTTTTGCACTTAATAATGGTTTTAAGGAAACAGGGCGTCTTTTTTTTCAAGAAGTTAGAATACTTCAATCTCAGATGCAATGTTTATATGAGGGAAAGGAGAGGCTGCATTTGTTGAATAGCCAAGAATCTTTTTGTTCTCCGTCAAAGATTGATGAGGTCATTAAACAGCTACAAAAAGCACGAGAAAAGCTTATTCTTGAAAGCCCACATCTCTTTGAAAAAAGCACAAAAGCTAAACAATAAAAGTTCTTTAGTTGAGCAGATAGATAATTTGAATTTTACAGCAAACAACGCTGTTAGATAGAAGGCTATAACCTTTTTAAAGAAAAGAATTTGCTTTAAAAAATGAAACACATGTATTTTATAATCACACTCTTTATCGCATTAAAGCTTTAGAAGACTTTGGTTATATCTTTGCTAAAGTTAAGGCTGATGAATCAGGTGGCTTTATTGAAGAAAATGTTTGTGAAAAGAATTTACAAAAAACTTTCTGATTCTTTTAATAATAGCCCGCCGGATAATTTTGCCAATGTTATGAAGTTGTTAGTATATTCATTAGAAACTTAAATTTTAATATTTTCCTTGGTATAAATTAGCTGAATTTAAAGCATTAAAAAAGAAGTTTGATAAAAATAACATGTTTTGTAAATTCACGTTCATCTCTACCTTCTCTTGGATTTAAAAACACTCGGAAAATGAATAAGCTACACGTAATTAAAAAATATATGGTACCCCCAGAGGGTGGATCGGGCTTTTGCAACAAGATTCAAAGTATATAAAGATGTGTAAGGGCGTATTGATGTCTATAGCTTTTTATGATTCAATAAAAAAAGTAAGTATTAAAGGAAAAATCTCAAATCAGAAATTAAAGGTGGTCTAAAAGGTGGACCAAAAAAGGTGGACGAGCAATGCTTGAAAAGGTGGACGAGAGGGGACGTTAAGTGAGGGCGATTCATCGGTTATCAGCATTACTTGTAAAGTCCTCTCCACAAGGAAAATATTGTGATGGGGCAGGGCTATGGTTGAATGTTCGAAAAGACAATACACGCTCTTGGTTTTTTCGCTATACGCACTACAATAAGCGCCGTGAAATGGGACTTGGTCCTGTTACAAAACTCTCTTTAAAAGAAGCGCGTGAGCTTGCAAGATATTATAGTGATATTCTTAAAGAAGGCAATGATCCTATTGTCTTTCGAGAACAGACTATTTTAAAACAGCAAAGCAATATCTTCCAAGAAATTGCAAAAGCGGCTTTTGAAAGCAAAAAAGCAGAGTTGAAAAATGAAGGTAAAAACGGCCGCTGGTTTTCTCCACTAGAGTTGCACGTTATTCCACACATAGGCAAATTACCTATAGAAAAATTAACAGCCAATATCATCCGCAATGTTCTCGCACCCCTTTGGCATGAAAAAGCAGACACAGCGCGAAAAGCACTTAACCGTATCAATATTTGTTTGAAATATGCAGCAGCTCTTGGTTTAGATGTTGATCTACAGGCTTGTATGAAGGCACGCGCTCTTTTAGGAAAACCACGTGCGACATCAACAAATATTCCTGCTATGCCATGGCAAGAGGTTCCGGCATTTTATCAAAGCTTGGATGATAAGATCCTTTCAAATTTAGCACTGAAGTTACTCATTTTGACGGGAGCACGGTCATATCCATTGCGCTATTTGCGCCTTGAACAAATTGATAAAAAGATATGGACTATACCAAAAGAAAACATGAAAGGTATTGTAGGGAAAGTTTTAGATTTTTGCGTGCCATTGAGTAATGAATCTTTGAGAGTTATTGAAAAAACTCTCCCCTTTGAAAAGAATGGTTTTCTCTTTTCTGGTCTTAGAGGCAACCCCATTTCTGATGCCACCATGGCAAAATATATGACAATTTGCGGCTTAACCTATCGTCCCCATGGTTTTCGTTCAAGCTTACGGGACTGGATAGCAGAGACAACGTCAACACCATTTGAGATTGCCGAAACTGTTCTTGCCCATTCAGTTGGGAGTTCAGTGACAAAAGCTTATATGCGAACGGATTTTTTAGAACAGCGACATGTTCTCTTGGAACAGTGGGCTGTATTCATATCAGGAAAGGCTTGATAATATGTCTATTGTCGATTCAGGTATCTAAGAAACACTTAAGTGATTAGCGGATAGATTACGGTATAATCTCTTTTTCCCTGTATCAAAAGTGGGGAGGGGGTGAAGTTTTAATTTTTGAAATCTATTGTTTTAAATGCGCAAAGAGGTTGTCTCGCGCATCTAAAAATTAAACCTTTAATCTAGAAATAAATGCTTCATTCCTTAATTTTGCATCCTCTAATAAATCACACCACTCTATTATTTCAACGGTTCCTCGAAATTCCCCCTGTAGAGGAAAAGTTCTCCCTCGCCCATTAGCTGTTTTTTGCCATGTAGACGTTTGCGTTTTAAGTTCACCTTCTATATCAGCAATAATATAACAATAAAAAACACACTGTTCTGAAATTTTTATTTTCTTATTATCAAATGTCTTTATACGCTGTCCTCTAAGTTCATTAAGGTATATGTTTATTTGTTCCATGGGGTTGTAACCCGGTTTATATTTTTTCTGACCTGGTCTTTTAAACTCCACCAACATTAACTTGTCTAGATCTGCATCAAGACGACCTTCAAGTCCTAGAGCATGTAATTTATCATAACATAATAAATCAGGACGAATTCCTTTCGTACTATTCTTCGCGATTTTTTTGATAGACATATCCGAAGTGAAGTATCTTGTAAATGTTAATCGCTCATCAATAATCCATAAATCATGCGTTGAAGGTTTCTGAGATTCAGGATCATCGCCCCGAACACGCATTGGACAAATAAGTTCATGCAATGTTTTCTCTAGATGCGGGACTTCTTGACCATTAACATTTTTCTTAACCTCTATTATTAATTCTCCTAAAATATCAAGTATAACTTTACGACGTATAACATACTCTGCTAACTGTCTTGTTTCTTCATCTTTAACTTCTTTTGCAAGTTCAGAAACTTTTTGGGAAAAGCTGTATGTATTAGTATTCCCTTTAGTAATTTCACGGTATATTTTTTCAATTCTCGAATTTTGCTTTTTTTCTCTTCTAAGCTTATGAATAGCCAGTGTCTTAACAAAGTCTTCTGTATCCTTTGCAGATTTAGGAAGTTTTTCTAATAGTTTTTCATAACTATCAAAACAATAGGAAGGATGTGTTCTACAAAATTCTTTTAATTTATTTAAACGTTTTTCTTCGTACTCTTCATTTTCTGGAGCAAGAACGCTATCTACAATATTGTTAGCAACGGAACGTAAAATATTTTTCAATATTTTATTCTTAAAAGAAAAATGCGTTCTTTCTTGATTAACTCTATCATCTAAATACTGACCACTTATGCAACCATGATACACTAGCCCTTGGTCTCCAAATTTTCCGAAACCAATAAGGTTATCGATGCTTTCAGTAGTCACAGTACGATCATGTGCGAAAAGATGTAGATAGTGGTTCTTCCCTTTAAAGTTAAGGTTAGCATCCGCCATGCAAATAAAATTACGAATTTTAAATAAACCAAAATCTGCGGTTTCAAGTGTAATCTCTCCCCTATTTTCTACTAAATATTTTTTAACTTTCTGCGCTAAATTGACAGATATCTGATTATCACGAAAAGTTATTTGAGGAAGTTGTTCTAAAATTAAATCTGAAAAAAAATGTGCTCCAATATGATCGATAATTGCTTCAGTTTTGCGTGGAAAATATTTTTGGTACGCTACATCTCTTAAACCGGTAAAAATAATTTCTGTTCCGGTTACTTCTTGATTAATAAGAGGTATTTTTGAATGATCAAGAATCTGATTTTCCTCTTCCAAACAAAATGTAAAGCTTCTCTGGTAAAGCTGATCTTCTTCAAGGAATATACTTTTAACTCGTATTTTCTTAAAGGCATCCAACCATAGCAGCCGCCCAACTCCTTTTCCTCCTTTTTCTAATTTAAAATTAGTATCTACAGTGCGAAAAGCTTGAAAGTGCTCATCATCCAATCCTACACCATTGTCTTTAACTATAATTTCAAGTGTTTCATTTTTATCTATATCTTTGATTTCTATATCTATGTTACCCGCGCTTTTGTAATCTTCTTGCTTAGAATCTTCAAGCGCGTGAATAGCGTTGCTTACCGCTTCAAAAACAGGCTGCAAAGCTTCCATTTCAGTGGACGGTTTAGGAAAACGACAAACTCTTCCAGCAAGATTCTCTTTCATAGAAAACTTTTCAGTTTTATTCTTTTCTTGTTTTTGAACTGCGACGTTTTCCATAATTATTCCCACCTTTTTAGCCGATAATATTACGAAATATACCTATTAAACGCACGTATATTAACAATTTGTTATTATTATAGACAAATTTTTAATTTTTTGAAATCCACTGTTTTAAATGGAAGAAGACATTCTCTATCACCTCCATGAGACGAGCAAAATTAAGAAACCATTTTCTAAAGAATTTCGCGCGTCTCAGAGTATGTTTAGAGTCGGATATTTG
>NZ_JBHINR010000048.1:0-103545 GCF_042195105.1 Bartonella sp. CL436QHHD
GCTTTTAGATCAAGGTCAAGCGGGTGATAATATAGGAGCTCTTCTACGTGGTGTTGATCGTGAAGGGATTGAGCGTGGTCAAGTATTGGCAAAGCCAGGATCTGTTACACCTCATACGCGTTTTAAAGCAGAAGCTTACATTTTGACAAAAGATGAAGGTGGACGTCATACGCCATTTTTTACAAATTATCGTCCTCAGTTTTACTTCCGTACGACGGATGTTACAGGTATTGTTACACTTCCAGAAGGAACGGAAATGGTTATGCCAGGTGACAATGTTGCGATGGATGTTTCGTTGATCGTTCCGATAGCGATGGAAGAGAAACTTCGTTTTGCTATTCGTGAAGGTGGTCGTACTGTTGGTGCCGGTATCGTCTCTAAGATCATTGAATAAATAATGCTTGTTAAAGGGGTGTTAAAAGTGTTTTAGTTTTGAGAGTTAGGGGTATAGCTCAGTTGGTAGAGCGGCGGTCTCCAAAACCGCAGGTCGCGGGTTCAAGTCCTGCTGCCCCTGCCAAAGGGGGGATTTTACATATAAGGGAGTGGATTTTGCTGCCTTTTTCGCTTTTTTTGATATGGGGCTTGTTTTTTTGTGTGTGAAACGGTATTGAATAGAAAGTAAGGAAATTGCATAAGTCTGAAAGTTGGCTTTTGCATTTTTTCCTGTTTATTTTGTTCTATAAAACACAATAGGACTAGAGAGAGTATAGTGTGACGATGGCATCTAAAACCAATCCGATTACCTTTTTGAAGCAGGTTTATGCAGAAACAATTAAAGTGAAATGGCCTACACGTCGTGAGACGGTTATTTCTACTATTATGGTTTTGTTGGTAACTGCATTGGCTTCAGCTTTCTTTTTTATTGTGGATCAGGTTATGCATTTTGGTGTTTGGCGGGTTATTGATCTTCTGAAATATCTTTTTAGTTGAGAATGTAAGGAAGTGTGACTGTGGCAGCTCGTTGGTATATTGTTCAGGCATATTCAAATTTTGAAAAGAAAGTAGCGGAAGCTATTGATAAGGAGGCAAAGCAAAAGGGACTTGATCATCTTTTTGAAAAGATTTTTGTTCCAACAGAGCGTGTTGTAGAGGTTCGTCGTGGACGCAAAGTTGATACTGAGCGAAAGTTTTTTCCTGGTTATGTTCTTGTTCGTGCTGAGTTAACAGATGAAGTTTATCATCTTATTAAGAATACGCCTAAAGTGACAGGTTTTTTAGGGTCGGATGCGCGTCCTGTTCCTATTTCTGATCGAGAGGTTGAGCAAATTCTCAAACAAGTTCAGGAAAGGGTTGAGTCTCCAAAGTCCTCTGTATTGTTTGAGGTTGGAGAGCAAGTTCGCGTTGCTGATGGTCCTTTTGTTTCGTTTAATGGAATTGTTCAAGAGGTTGAAGAAGAGCGCTCTCGTCTTAAGGTTGAAGTGCTTATTTTTGGGCGTCCTACGCCTGTTGATTTGGAATTTGGTCAGGTTGAAAAACTCTGATTAAACTTAGAGTAGTTTTAATTACTTTAAGGAAGGAGTGGGAGGTGATTTATAGCTTTTGTCGGCTTAATGATCCGAACCACGTGACTGCAGCGGGTAACGGGCAAGGTGAATTGTCAGTATACCAGTGAAATTAAAGGCAGATTGTTATGGCAAAAAAAAGTATAGGTCAGCTTAAGTTGCAGGTTCCTGCAGGAGCTGCTACTCCATCTCCACCGATTGGTCCAGCTCTTGGGCAGCGTGGTATTAATATCATGGAGTTTTGTAAGGCGTTTAATGCAGCTACACAAGAAATGGAAAAGGGGGCACCGATTCCAGTTGTTATTACGTATTATCAAGATAAGTCTTTCACATTTTCTCTCAAGACGCCTCCTGTATCATTCTTTTTAAAGAAGGAAGCAAACCTGAAATCTGGCTCAAAAGAGCCTGGTAAAGTGTCTGTAGGAAGCATTTCTCGCGATAAAATTCGTTCGATTGCGGAATCAAAGATGAAAGATCTTAATGCGAATGACATTGAGGCAGCAATGCGTATGGTTGAAGGTTCTGCTCGCTCGATGGGCTTGGAAGTGGTGGGCTAATATTATGGCAAAAGTAGCAAAAAGAATAAAAAATATCCGAAAAGATATTGATTTTAATGAACTTTACGCTTTAAAAGATGCCGTTTCAATGGTTAAGGAGCGTGCTGTTGCTAAGTTTGATGAAACAATCGAAATTTCAATGAACTTGGGTGTTGATCCGCGTCATGCTGATCAAATGGTTCGAGGCGTTGCTCATTTGCCTAATGGGACAGGGAGAAATATTCGTGTTGCCGTTTTTGCTCGTGGGGATAAGGCTGAGGAAGCTAAGGCGGCAGGAGCTGATATTGTGGGTGCCGAAGATTTATTTGAAAGCGTTAATAGAGGGACTATAGACTTTGATCGTTGTATTGCAACGCCAGACATGATGCCTCTTGTTGGTCGTCTTGGTAAGATTCTTGGTCCACGGAGTTTGATGCCAAATCCGAAGGTTGGTACTGTAACACTTGATATCGCCGGTGCTGTCAAAGCTTCTAAAGGTGGTGCTGTTGAGTTTCGTGTGGAAAAAGCTGGTATTGTGCATGCTGGTATTGGTAAGGCTTCTTTTGGTGTTGAAAAAATCGTAGAAAATATAAAAGCCTTTGCAAGTGCAGTTATTAAAGCTAAACCGCAAGGTGCAAAAGGTGAATATATTAAACGCGTTGCTGTTTCGTCGACTATGGGAGTTGGTGTTAAAGTTGATCCAGCAACGGTTCGTTCAGAGTTAATGTAAGCTGATTTATGATTTTGTTTTTTTGGGTATGGGAATATCAAAATTGTATTTTAAAGTGCTGGTTTTGATCAGCATTTAGCTATCTAAGCTTTATAGGGCTTAGGTTGTGCCGGGAGAAATTCCGGAATATCCTGTCCGAGATTGTAGGTGATACTTTTAAGTATCTTAATCAAAAAAAACCTGCATGAGACTGGGGTAAAAACTGAGAGTTAAAAGACTTAAAGGGTTTGAGCCAAGGTTGCCTTTGAACGCTGTGCGTGAAAAAGGGGACAGGATCCTCATCGGTGACATGAAGTATTTTATGTTATCAAAGGTAACCAACAGGTTTGTTTTAAGTAAATCTGTTAAATGGAGAGAGACAGTGAATAGAGCGGAAAAACGCGAATTTGTTACATGGCTTAACGAGGCTTTTCGGAAGTCTGGTTCTGTTGTTGTTGCACATTATTCCGGTCTGACAGTTTCACAGATGAATGATCTGCGTTCGAAAATGGGTGAAGCTGGCGGTGCCGTTAAAGTCGCCAAAAACCGTCTTGCTAAAATCGCTCTTCAGGGCACGGAATCTGAATCGATAGTGGGTTTGTTTACTGGACAAACACTTATTGCTTATTCAGAAGATCCAATCACAGCACCGAAAGTTGCTGTTGATTTTGCGAAAAGCAATGACAAATTTGTCATACTTGGCGGTTCAATGGGTGCAACAAGTTTAACTGTAGATGCTGTGAAGTCATTGGCTTCATTGCCTTCATTAAACGAGTTGCGTGCAAAACTTGTGGGTATGATTTCTACCCCTGCGACCCGTATTGCACAGGTTGTTAATGCCCCTGCTGGTCAGGTTGCACGTGTCATTGGAGCATATGCTCAGGAGGATAAGGCGGCTTAAGGCTGTTTGTATTCACGTTTATGGAAGAGCTTTAATGCTTTTCTGTTTTTTTGGATAAAATTTAATAATGGTTCAAATCTTTTAATTGAAGGAATTTAAAAATGGCTGATCTAGAGAAGATCGTAGAAGACCTTTCTAATCTAACCCTTTTGGAAGCCGCTGAGCTTTCTAAGTTACTTGAAGAAAAGTGGGGAGTTTCGGCTGCTGCTCCTGTAGCTGTCGCTGCTGTTGCTGGTGCTGCTGCTCCAGCTGCTGAAGAAAAAACAGAATTTGATGTTATTCTTGTTGAAGGTGGCGCACAAAAAATTAATGTTATTAAGGAAGTTCGTGCTCTTACTGGACTTGGTCTTAAAGAAGCTAAAGATCTGGTTGAAGGTGCACCTAAGCCTATTAAAGAGGCTGCTTCTAAAGAAGAAGCAGAAAAAATTAAATCTCAACTTGAAGCTGCTGGTGCTAAAGTGGAACTTAAGTAAATTTAATTTTATCGGCGGGCATTTATGTTCGCCGATTTCTTTCTCTTAATACAAAGAGGGAAAATAATGAGTAAAAAACCTTTTCCTAATGGTTTCGTAACAGGAATGGGATAGGTTTAGATTACTTACTCCTTCATCATAGAGTCAAAAAGATAAATGGCTTATGTTGGTGGGGAAAGTTAATGATGCTCATTATTGAGTGTCAAGTGAACTGGTCTGCATATGCAGGTTAATGATATAAGGCTTTCAAGGTTGGTCTACCTTGAAGAGTAAAGATCAAGGAGCGACGATGGCTCAGACTCACGCAATGATGTCTCAATTCAATGGTCGTAAGCGCGTACGCAAATTTTTTGGTAAGATTCCTGAAGTAGCAGAAATGCCGAATCTTATTGAGGTTCAAAAAGCGTCATACGATCAGTTTCTCATGGTTGAGGAACCGAAAGGTGGACGACCAGATGAAGGTTTGCAAGCTGTTTTTAAATCTGTTTTTCCTATTTCAGATTTTTCCGGTACAGCTATGCTTGAGTTTGTAGGTTATGAATTTGATTTACCAAAATTTGATGTTGAAGAGTGCCGTCAACGTGATTTAACTTATGCTGCCCCATTAAAGGTCATATTGCGTTTGATTGTTTTTGATGTTGATGAGGATACTGGCTCCAAAGATATCAAAGACATTAAAGAGCAAGGCGTTTATATGGGCGATATGCCTTTAATGACGACGAATGGTACCTTTGTTGTTAATGGTACGGAGCGTGTTATTGTTTCTCAGATGCATCGTTCTCCTGGTGTCTTTTTTGACCATGATAAAGGAAAGTCCCATTCATCAGGAAAGCTTCTTTTTGCTGCTCGTGTTATTCCGTATCGTGGTTCTTGGCTTGATATTGAGTTTGATGCTAAGGACATCGTTTATGCGCGTATTGATCGACGGCGCAAAATTCCTGTTACAAGTCTTTTGATGGCATTAGGTATGGATGCGTCAGATATTTTATCAACGTTTTATGATAAAGTGACTTATGAGCGTGATGGAGAAGGATGGCGAGTTCCTTATTCTGTTGATCGCTTTAAAGGAATGAAGCTCATTTCTGACCTTATAGATGCAGATAGTGGTGAAGTCGTTGCGGAGGCTGGTAAAAAATTAACAGTTCGTACTGCGAAGTCTTTGGCAGAAAAAGGACTTAAAGCGGTTAAAGTTAGTGAAGATGATTTATTAGGTTGTTATCTAGCTGAAGATATCGTCAATTACGAAACAGGTGAAATCTACCTTGAGGCTGGTGATGAAATTGACGAAAAAGTATTAAAAATTTTGCTTGATGTTAGTGCTGATCAAATCAATATTCTTGATATTGATCACATGAATATTGGCGCTTACATCCGCAATACTTTGAAGGTGGATAAAAATGAAAGTCGGCAGGATGCGTTATTTGATATTTACCGAGTAATGCGTCCAGGTGAGCCTCCAACAATCGATACAGCAGAAGCAATGTTCCATTCATTGTTTTTTGATCCAGAGCGTTATGATCTTTCTGCTGTTGGGCGTGTTAAGATGAATTTGCGTATGGATCTTGATTGTCCAGACACAGTTCGCATTTTACGCCAAGAGGATATTCTTGCTGTTGTTAAGATGTTGGTTGAATTGCGTGATGGACGTGGTGAAATTGATGATATTGATAATCTTGGCAACCGTCGCGTTCGTTCCGTTGGGGAGTTGATGGAAAATCAATATCGCATTGGTCTTCTTCGTATGGAGCGTGCGATAAAAGAGCGTATGTCATCGGTTGAAATTGATACAGTTATGCCACAGGATTTGATCAATGCAAAGCCTGCTGCAGCAGCAGTTCGTGAGTTTTTTGGGTCTTCACAATTGTCGCAGTTTATGGATCAAACCAATCCATTGTCGGAAATTACCCATAAGCGTCGTCTTTCTGCTCTTGGTCCAGGCGGTTTGACTCGTGAACGTGCGGGTTTTGAAGTCCGTGACGTACATCCTACGCATTATGGTCGTATTTGTCCGATTGAAACACCAGAAGGCCCTAATATTGGTCTAATCAACTCCTTAGCAACATTTGCGCGAGTTAACAAATATGGCTTTATTGAAAGTCCATATCGAAAAATTATTGATGGAAAAGTTACAAAAGAAGTTATTTATCTTTCAGCGATGGAAGAAGCAAAGCATTATGTCGCTCAGGCTAATTCTTCATTAGATAGCGAAGGTCGTTTTATAGAAGAGTTTGTTGTTTGCCGTCATGCTGGTGAAGTTTTAATGGCGCCGCGTGATCATGTTGATTTGATGGATGTTTCACCAAAACAGTTGGTTTCAGTTGCAGCAGCGCTTATTCCTTTTTTGGAAAATGATGATGCGAATCGTGCACTTATGGGATCAAACATGCAGCGTCAGGCAGTTCCTCTTGTACGCGCTGAAGCACCATTTGTTGGGACGGGAATGGAATCCATAGTTGCGCGCGATTCAGGAGCTGCTGTGAGTGCAAAACGTAGTGGTGTTGTTGATCAAGTTGATGCTACCCGTATTGTTATCCGTGCAACAGAAGATTTAGATCCTTCAAAATCAGGCGTTGATATTTACCGCTTACAGAAATTTCAGCGTTCTAATCAGTCCACTTGTATTAATCAGCGTCCTCTTGTAAATGTTGGTGATAGGGTAGAAAAAGGTGATATCATTGCAGATGGTCCATCCACGGATCTTGGTGATTTGGCTCTTGGGCGGAATGTTCTCGTAGCCTTTATGCCTTGGAATGGATACAATTATGAAGATTCTATTTTGTTATCCGAGCGCATTGTTGCTGATGATGTGTTTACTTCAATTCATATTGAGGAATTTGAAGTTGCGGCACGCGATACAAAACTTGGGCCTGAGGAAATTACGCGCGACATTCCTAATGTTGCGGAAGAAGCGTTAAGAAATCTTGATGAAGCTGGCATTATTTATATTGGTGCTGAAGTTCAACCGGGTGATATTTTAGTTGGAAAGATTACACCAAAAGGTGAAAGTCCCATGACGCCGGAAGAAAAGCTTCTGCGTGCGATTTTTGGGGAAAAGGCATCCGATGTTCGTGATACTTCTATGCGTATGCCTCCTGGGACTTTTGGTACTGTTGTTGAAGTTCGCGTTTTTAATCGCCATGGCGTGGAAAAAGATGAACGTGCGATGGCAATTGAGCGTGAAGAAATTGAGCGTTTAGCAAAAGACCGTGATGATGAACAGTCTATTCTTGATCGCAATGTTTATTCGCGCCTCACCGATATGTTGACAGGTAAAGTTGCTGTAGAAGGTCCGAAAGGCTTTTCGGGCAGCAAAAAGCTTGATAGTACAGTGATGGGGCATTATCCACGATCCCAGTGGTGGCAATTTGCTGTTGAGGATGAAAAACTTCAAAATGAAATTGAAGCTTTGCGCAAGCAATATGATGAATCAAAGGAAGCATTACAACGTCGCTTTATGGATAAAGTTGAAAAGGTCCAAAGAGGTGATGAAATGCCTCCTGGTGTCATGAAAATGGTGAAGGTTTTTGTGGCTGTGAAGCGCAAAATCCAACCAGGTGATAAGATGGCGGGACGTCACGGAAATAAGGGTGTTGTTTCACGTACTCTTCCCGTAGAAGATATGCCATTTCTTGAAGATGGGACCCATGCTGATATCGTCTTGAATCCGCTTGGTGTGCCTAGTCGTATGAATGTTGGACAAATTCTTGAGACGCACCTTGGTTGGGCATGTGCGGGGATGGGCAAGAAGATTGGTGATTTGTTAGAGTTGTATCAAGAGACTGGGGATATATTGCCGCTGCGTCAGCGTATTGAAAATCTTATGCCTGATGATAATCATAATGAACCAGTCCGTCAGTATGATAATGAAAGCCTCTACAAATTGGCATTACAGATGAAAAAAGGGGTTTCAATTGCAACGCCTGTTTTTGATGGAGCACATGAGTCTGATATTAACATGATGCTGGAAGACGCAGGCTTAGATAGTTCAGGGCAGGTTACGCTTTATGATGGTCGTACTGGGGAGCCTTTTGATCGTCCAGTAACGGTGGGATATATTTACATGTTGAAATTGCATCACCTTGTTGATGATAAGATTCATGCACGTTCTATAGGTCCCTATTCACTTGTGACGCAGCAGCCATTAGGAGGTAAGGCACAGTTTGGTGGTCAGCGTTTTGGTGAAATGGAGGTATGGGCACTTGAAGCTTATGGTGCTGCATACACTTTGCAGGAGATGCTAACAGTAAAATCAGATGATGTGGCTGGGCGGACAAAAGTCTATGAGGCAATTGTGCGTGGTGATGATACATTTGAGGCAGGGATACCCGAAAGCTTTAATGTGTTGGTAAAAGAAATGCGCTCACTTGCTCTTAATGTGGAGCTTGATGATGCGCGTGAACTTATTGCACAGCGGGCATTGTCTGATACGGCAGAGTAATAATTCAAGGAGCGCACTGGAAAAAGGCTGCGCTCTTATTACTTTAAGAGGCTCAATAACCTTATTAAGGCTATACAGGTCGTTTTTAAAAGTAAATGTCTTTTAAAGAAGATCTGTTATAAAATAAATGAGATATTACAACAGGTTCTAAGAATCTTTGAAGGAGAACAGCATGAACCACGAGGTCATGAATCTTTTCAATCCTCAAGCGCCAGCGCAGACATTTGACTCTATTCGTATTTCTATTGCGAGTCCTGAGAAAATTTTGTCCTGGTCGTATGGTGAGATTAAGAAGCCTGAGACTATTAATTATCGGACTTTTAAACCAGAACGTGATGGTCTTTTTTGTGCACGTATATTTGGCCCTATTAAGGACTATGAGTGTCTATGTGGCAAATATAAACGCATGAAGTATAAGGGCATTATTTGTGAAAAATGCGGTGTAGAGGTTACTCTTTCGCGCGTACGTCGTGAGCGTATGGGGCATATTGAACTTGCGGCACCTGTTGCACATATATGGTTTCTTAAATCATTACCAGGTCGTATTTCTACACTTTTAGATTTAACTTTAAAAGATATTGAGCGGGTTCTTTATTTTGAGAATTATATTGTAACCGAACCAGGGTTGACATCTCTTAAGCTCCATCAGCTTCTTTCTGAAGAAGAATATATGCTTGCTATTGATGAGTTCGGAGAAGATCAATTTACAGCTATGATTGGCGCTGAAGCTATTTACGAGCTTTTAGCTAGTATGGAGTTAGATAAAATCGCTAATGATTTGCGTCTCGAATTAGCTGAAACAACTTCAGAGTTAAAGCAGAAAAAATTGATTAAACGACTTAAAATCGTTGAAAATTTTCTTGAATCTGGAAATAAGCCAGAGTGGATGATAATGAAAACAATTCCGGTTATTCCACCGGATTTGCGTCCATTGGTTCCGCTTGATGGTGGGCGTTTTGCGACATCAGATCTGAATGATCTTTATCGGCGTGTTATTAATCGTAATAACCGCTTGAAACGGCTGATTGAATTGCGTGCTCCTGGAATTATCGTGCGCAATGAAAAGCGTATGGTACAAGAAGCTGTTGATGCATTGTTTGATAATGGACGGCGTGGGCGTGTGATTACTGGAGCCAATAAACGTCCTCTCAAGTCTCTATCAGATATGTTGAAGGGCAAGCAAGGACGGTTTCGTCAGAACTTACTTGGGAAGCGAGTTGATTACTCGGGGCGTTCTGTTATCGTGACGGGTCCTGAATTAAAATTGCATCAATGTGGTCTTCCTAAAAAAATGGCTCTTGAATTATTTAAGCCTTTTATTTATGCGCGGCTTGATGCAAAAGGCTATTCATCAACGGTAAAGCAGGCAAAGAAGCTTGTTGAAAAAGAACATCCAGAAGTTTGGGATATCTTGGATGAGGTTATTCGTGAACACCCTGTTTTACTCAACCGTGCGCCAACATTGCACCGTTTGGGGATTCAGGCTTTTGAACCTATCTTAATTGAAGGCAAAGCTATTCAACTTCATCCACTGGTGTGTACTGCTTTTAATGCAGATTTTGATGGTGATCAGATGGCGGTTCACGTTC
The DNA here is from genome assembly GCF_042195105.1 of Bartonella sp. CL436QHHD. Lineage (NCBI taxonomy): Bacteria > Pseudomonadati > Pseudomonadota > Alphaproteobacteria > Hyphomicrobiales > Bartonellaceae > Bartonella > Bartonella sp. CL436QHHD. The sequence continues at coordinate 10,149 of NZ_JBHINR010000048.1, forward strand.
CGCTTTCTCTTGAAGCACAGCTTGAAGCCCGTGTTTTGATGATGTCCACCAATAATATTCTTCATCCGGCCAATGGTGCTCCCATTATTGTTCCCTCACAGGATATGGTTCTTGGTCTTTATTATCTTTCAATTGTTTCTGAAAAAGAACCAGGTGAAGGAATGGCCTTTTCTGATATAGGTGAGCTTCATTATGCCTTGGAAAATAAGGTTGTAACGCTTCATACGAAGATTAAAGGCCGTGTTAAGAATATTGGGAAGGATGGAAAAGAAGTTTCTAAACTTTATGATACGACACCTGGTCGTTTGATTATCGGTGAGCTTTTGCCAAGAAGTGCGGATATCTCATTTGATATTGTCAATCAAGAGATGACGAAAAAGAATATTTCTAAAATGATTGATCATGTTTATCGGCACTGTGGACAAAAAGAGACGGTTATTTTTTGTGACCGTATTATGCAGCTTGGCTTTTCTTATGCTTGTCGTGCAGGAATTTCATTCGGTAAGGATGATATGGTTATTCCTGATAGTAAGTCTCGTTTAGTTGCAGAAACAGAAGCTTTGGCTAAGGAGTACGAACAGCAATATAATGATGGTTTGATTACACAAGGTGAAAAATACAATAAGGTTGTAGATGCTTGGGGTAAATGTACAGATCGCGTTGCAGATGAAATGATGAAACGTATTCAAGCCGTCGATTTTGATCCTAAAACAGGTCGTCAACGGCCGATGAATTCGATCTATATGATGTCGCACTCTGGTGCTCGTGGTTCTGCTAACCAGATGAGACAATTGGCCGGTATGCGTGGATTAATGGCAAAACCATCGGGTGAAATTATTGAAACGCCTATTATTTCAAATTTTAAAGAAGGTCTAACTGTTAATGAGTACTTCAATTCCACGCATGGTGCACGTAAAGGACTTGCTGATACTGCGTTAAAGACGGCGAACTCTGGTTATTTAACACGGCGTCTTGTTGATGTTGCACAGGATGCTATTATTTCAGCAGTTGATTGTGGTACCGCAAAAGGGCTTACCATGCAGCCGATTGTTGATGCAGGACAAATTGTTGCCTCCATTGGGCAAAGAATTCTTGGTCGTACAGCGCTTGTTGATATTCTACATCCTGTCTCTGGAGAGGTTATCCTTGAAGGTGGAGCAATGATTGAGGAAGCTGATGTTGCGAAGATTGAAGCAGCTGGGATTCAATCTGTTCAAATTCGCTCTGCTTTAACATGTGAAACACGTCTTGGTGTTTGTGCAAAATGCTATGGTCGTGATTTGGCGCGTGGAACACCTGTTAATCAGGGAGAAGCCGTTGGTGTTATTGCTGCTCAATCCATTGGTGAGCCGGGAACACAGCTTACTATGCGTACTTTCCACTTAGGAGGAACTGCGCAGGTTGTTGATTCATCGTATTTAGAGGCATCTTATGAAGGTAAGGTGGAGATTCGTAATCGTAATGTGGTTCGTAACTCTGAAGGCCAATTGGTTGTTATGGGGCGTAATATGGCTATCCTTATCAAGGATGAGTTAGGAAAAGAGCGCGTTGTACATCGTGTTAGCTATGGTGCTCATATTTTTGTTGATGATGGTGATGTGGTTAAACGTGGCCAACGTATAGCAGAATGGGATCCTTATACACGTCCAATTTTAACGGAAGTTGAAGGATATGTGGGTTTTGAAGATATGGTTGATGGTCTATCTGTCACTGAAACAGCTGATGAATCTACGGGTATTACAAAGCGTTTGGTGATTGATTGGCGCGCTAATCCACGTGGTGCGGATCTTAAACCAGCCATTATTATTCACACAGATAAAGAAGGTGAATCCATTGCTAAATTGTATAAGGGAGGTGAAGCCCGTTATATGATGTCAGTGGAAACTATTCTTTCTGTTGAGCTTGGTGCTCATGTTAAGGCTGGTGATGTTATTGCTCGTTTGCCAATGGAAAGTGCCAAGACGAAAGATATTACGGGTGGTTTACCACGTGTGGCTGAGCTTTTTGAAGCGCGTCGTCCAAAGGATCATGCGATTATTGCTGAAGTAAGTGGCACGATTCGATTCGGCCGTGGTTATAAGAATAAACGTCGTATCATTATTGAACCAAATGATGAAACTCTTGAGGCAGTAGAATATTTGATTCCAAAAGGTAAGTTGTTTCACTTCCAAGAAGGCGATCAAATTGAAAAGGGAGATTATATCCTTGATGGTAATCCAGCACCTCATGATATTTTGGCAATTAAGGGGGTTGAAGCTTTGGCATCTTATCTTGTTAATGAGATTCAGGAGGTTTATCGTTTACAGGGAGTTCTTATTAATGATAAGCACATTGAAGTGATTGTTCGTCAAATGTTGCAAAAAGTTGAAATTACTGAATCTGGAGATTCTGGTTATATTCCAGGTGATAATGTTGATCGTATTGAACTTGATGAAATCAATGATAATTTGATTGCAGAAGGGAAGAAACCAGCATCTGGTAATCCCATTCTTCTTGGAATTACAAAAGCTTCTCTTCAAACGCCTTCTTTCATTTCGGCGGCATCGTTTCAGGAAACAACACGTGTTCTTACTGAAGCAGCAGTTTCTGGTAAAATTGATACTTTGCAAGGACTTAAAGAGAACGTTATTGTCGGTCGTCTTATTCCAGCAGGTACAGGTGGTACGATTTCTCAAATCCGTCGTATTGCTGCGGTTCGTGATGATTTGATTGTAGATGAGCAGCGTAAGTCTAGTAATAACGAAGTGGCTAAGGCTATGTTGACAAATATGACAACTGGGGCCGTTGCTGAATAATTTAAATACAACATCACATAATATAAAAACGTCTGAATAGAAAGTTCAGACGTTTTTTTATCTCAAAATGCAAAAGTTACATATTTTCTTGAAAATGTCAAAAATTATAAGGCGACAGTTATTGGGAACGTCTTTAGTAGCTTATTATTTTGTAATGATGTTTATCTTTTTTGTTACTTTATTTTAAAGTTTCTTAATTTCTAAAAGCAGTATAGAATTTTTTCAAAATATGTAAAACTCAAAAGCCATATTCAAGGAAAAGAGTGATTATCTACAAATCAAATAATGATTGATTTTGAATTTTAGGAAAATTTTTGATTGATATCTTCTATAAAGATTTAAAAGGACTTATAATGAAAGGTCAATAGTCTTTTCTGTAATCTAAAAAATAATTGATTCTCTACTATACAATGCTTGTATGATAAGAATGTATTTTCTTATAAATTAGAATGCAGGAAAGTAGAGATTAGGGTGCTTACTAAGTTTTTTATAAAAAATAGACACATTTCTTATAACAATGTGATCTATGCAGACAGAATGATAAAATGTACGAATATTATTCAATTGGAAAATTAACACGTGAGTTTTCAATAACAGCTCGAACTTTGCGTTATTATGAAGAAGAGGGACTTCTTAGTCCTTTTCGGCGTGGAAGTACACGGCTTTATACACAAACGGATCGTCATAAGTTAAAGCAAATACTGCGTGCTAAAAGAGTTAAATTTTCGTTGTCTGAAATATCTGATATGTTGACAATAGTTGGAAAACCACCAGATGATGAGAAAAAGCTTAAGAAATTAATTGCAGGAATTCATAAAAAACGAGCTGATTTAAAGCAGATGCAGCATGATGTTGATGATCTTCTACAGGATTTAGAACGAATTGAGGAGAGTTTTTTTGAGAGCTTAGCGGAGTTGGGGGTTAGTCATTGATTATAAAATTTATTTTGTCTGCTTTTAGACAATTTTCTTTCTCTTAAAAGGGATAGGTTATACTATCTCTAAGGGGGATATTTAACACTGCGTGAAATGTGTAAGTCATTTAAAGAAATAGAGTGTTTGAAAAAGCTGCAAAGGTATTTTCGCAGTATATTGTCCTTGATAAGAAAAAATTATTTTTCATAAAGAAAGTAAAAACAATGACAGTTTCTCCTATGAGTGTTTTTCAATCTATTTTGTCACGAAAGTCAATTCGCGCTTTTACTGATCAGCCAGTTAGTTTGGAAACAATCAAAGAAATCTTAAAACTTGCAGCACGTGCACCATCTGGAACAAATATTCAGCCATGGCAAGTGATTGTGCTTACAGGAAGTGTATTACAGAAAGTAGGGCAAGAGCTTTCACAACTTGTGCTTTCAGGTGTAAAAGGAGAGCGTGAATATAGTTATTATCCACGTCAGTGGCGTGAGCCTTATATTTCAAGGCGTCGAAAAGTTGGTTTGGATCTTTATCAGAGTCTTGGAATTCAAAAAGGAGATAAAGAAAAAATACTTCATCAAAAGGCGCGAAATTTTTTATTTTTTGATGCACCTGTAGGACTCTTATTTACAATGGATCACGACATGGAAATGGGGAGTTGGCTTGATTTGGGTATGTTTATGCAGACCATTATGTTAGCTGCACGTGGATTTGGATTAGATACCTGTCCTCAAGCTGCTTTTGCTGATTATCATAAACAGATTCGTACGCTTTTATCTATTCCTTCTGATCGCCATATTATCTGTGGTATGGCACTTGGTTATCGCGATATGAGTGCTCCAGAAAACAAGTTTGAGACAGAACGAGAATCATTAGAAAACTTTGTACGTTTCATTGAAACATACCCATAAAATATTTCATACAATTAAGCATACGTTTTGAAGAACTTAGTGCATTATGAAAATATTTCCGATAAGATTTCTCATCCTTATTGAATTTTAATATTGCATATTAACACTTATTTTACTACGCTTGGAACATTAGGAGTGGTGACTCTAGGGGCATTGCCCGTTTTGAAGGTTGGCTAATGGAAAACACTATAGAAAGAAAGTGTTGGGTGGTAGCAAGACGAGCGACATTCGTGTTTATTGCTGTTATTTTTTTAGTTTATCTCGCAATTTGATTTTAAACGGGAGAAACGTTATGAAAAAGCATATATGCTCAAACTGTACTATAGTTTTGAGGTGATACGTGTTTCTATCTGTTTTTGAACTTTTTAAAATTGGGATTGGTCCTTCTAGCTCACATACGATGGGACCGATGACAGCTGCTAATATGTTTTTGCAAAAGATAGGAGATTTTTCTCAGTCGTCTGATATTCAAGTTTCTCGTATACGTGTTTATCTTTATGGTTCGTTAGCTTTCACGGGTATTGGTCATGCAACAGATAGGGCTATCATATTAGGACTTTTAGGAGAAAAAGCTTCTACTGTTGATCCTGATAGCATGGGGTTTCTGTTAGAAAAAGTTATACGTGAAAAAAAAGTGCAACCAGAAGGCCATCCCGCTTATCAGTTTGATGTGCAATGTGATCTTATTTTTGAACGAAAGCAAATCCTCCCTGGACATACAAATGGACTAGCCTTTGAAGGACTTAATACTGATGGGAATGTTCTGTTGCGGCAGATTTATTATTCTATCGGTGGTGGCTTTGTTGTGACTGAGGATGAATTAAGCCATATGAATGATAATATACAACCAGAAGCATTTGAGGTACCATATCCATTCGATTCTGCTTGTACAATGTTATCAATGGCAGAAAAATCAGGACTTTCAATTGCTGAAATGAAGCGCTTAAATGAAGAAACAAAGATAGAGCGTTCTTCTCTTGATGTAGGGCTTGATGAAATTTTTTCAGCGATGACAAATTGCATTGATAGAGGTCTTTCACAAGAAGGTGAGTTGCCTGGTGGATTGCGTGTTCTAAGGCGTGCTAAAAAGCTGCATGAAACGCTTTTGGAAAATCAAAGGAAAAATCACAATTATCCACTTTGGGCAAATGATTGGCTTTCGGTATATGCTATAGCAGTCAATGAGGAAAATGCAGCAGGTGGTCGTGTTGTTACAGCACCAACAAATGGCGCAGCTGGTGTTGTCCCAGCCGTTTTGCGTTATTATCTTCAATTTAATGATGATTCAGATCGAGAGGGAATACATAATTTTCTATTAACGGCAGCAGCTATAGGCGGTGTTATCAAACATAATGCCTCTATTTCTGGTGCAGAAGTTGGGTGTCAAGGTGAAGTTGGAACGGCATCTTCAATGGCCGCAGCAGGGTTGACCGCAGCATTAGGTGGAACACCAGCTCAAATTGAAAATGCGGCAGAAATTGCGCTTGAACATCATTTGGGAATGACATGTGATCCTGTTGCAGGTCTTGTACAAGTTCCTTGTATTGAGCGTAATGCAATGGGAGCTGTTAAGGCGGTAACGGCTTCTTCTCTTGCATTATATGGTAATGGAGATCATTTTGTTTCTCTTGATGCTTGTATAGAAACAATGCGCCAGACTGGTCATGATATGAGTGAACGCTATAAAGAGACAAGTAAAGGTGGTCTTGCAGTCAATGCAATATCTTGTTAAGAGCTAGAACATTTTTCAATCCATAACTGGACGTTTTGGAGAAGAATCGTATTTCCTGATAAAGCTTATGTTTTTTGTTCCTTATAAATCAAAACTCCAAATTAATTCAGCAGCATGCTTAAAATAAATTTGAGATGGCTTAGTGCTTTCTTAACGAATAGTAGCTGTTGATGCAAGTTTGGAGAGAGTGTATTGTTGATATATGTTTGATTTGTCCTAAAATGGAAAAAATAAAAAAGCGTAAAGTAAAATTAGTGATCAATTTACCATTATTTTTTAGCTGGGTTTTATGGTTTTAAAAAGTTTCCATAGCCATATCTTTTAAGTAATGGAAGATTATACCTGAGTATCCAAGGAAAATTTATTTTAAATCTGAATAATTATGATAAAGAGAGATTTTTAAAGATTTTAATTTTTTAAAAGTGAAGTTTTTTGCTACCTATATGGTAAAAAATATCTTGAAAAGAAACACTAATTTACAATAATTAAAGATATATTGGGAATATCTTTTTTATTTATAAATTCTGTACCGACAAAAAAATTAAAATAAATAATAACGTATACATTAGGAAATATTTATAAAAATTTTCATGAGAATAGAATGCACACAATAGAACATTATCGTGTTACTTGTTCGTGAGTTCGTTTAAAAAATATCTCTCAATGCTCCTAAGCTCATTTCGCGATGGCACCCGTGAATGATATAATAACGGTAAATCCATTGAGCTGTCCCATCTTTATGCTTAATAAAAAGAGTACGCTGGGCATGATTGCACACTTTGCCAAGCCCCCCCGTACAGGGATCAAAGCCCTTAGCATTTGAAATAGTTCATTATAGGTATTTTGAGTATTTTGGGTACAGTTTTACGCCACACACTAATCTCGCCCATAACATGCAAGAGAACGGTTTTTATTAATTCAACATAAACAAGTTTCAAATGAGAGAATCTTACGATATTCGAGATTATCATCTAACATGCAAAATAATGAATTATCTTTATAAATCAGCATCTTGAATATGAGTAGTATAATGTAAGTCATTCCATGAATGGTATAAAATCTATAGAGTATTAGCATCTTTATTTATAAAGGGAGAAAACCAGCACTATCATCCTTTTTTCAACGTTCAATGTTACAAAAGATCCTCGTACTTGAAATAATTCATAAGGGATATTTGATTCCTTTTTTAAATAGTTTATATGCCAATCTTTCTCGTGATGAGCAGGCGGACGATTTTGACTGATTCAATATAAGAAGGAAAATAAGAGAATTTTACGAAAATCTCTTATTCAATATGCAAAAAATAAATTATAATTATAAATTAAAATCTTATGGAAATCGTTATCATAATATTTAATCTGATAATTTCTTTTACGTTTTTTCATCGGTAGTATTTTTATTTTCCAATTTGCTTTGTCTGTTGAAAGAAATGCAAGTAAGAGGAGTGAGATTATTTTTTACAGCGTTTATGTTGTCAGGGGAGCATTAGTAAGAGGGACTTTCTTTATTGAACGTTTAGAATAATTCCTAAAATGATAAGCTTTCATCCAATGAAGCTATTCATTTTTCCAAAAAGATATCAAGGATAATTTTTTATATTAAATCCAAAAGTGGAAAAATATTGGATGTTTTTTATGTTCTTAACAATGGTTTTATTGAAGGCTTGGAGATATTGGATAGTTGGAAAAGCTGTCAAAACAATTCCACAATTTAAGAAAAAAGTATGTTTATCAAAGGGTTTTCTAAGGCTATAGATAATGGTTAATAATAAAATAGTTTTTTAGAGATGGTCTGTAGAATTAAATATTTGTTGCTCCTAGACGGATTTTAATAGGCACATTACCAGTTTGGCTCGCAACGCGTAAATGAATACGTACAGGAGGCATTATGAGACGACGGTTGCGCATTGTTTGGCAAATGAGAAGGTTAACAAGAGATTGTGTATCTAATGCAGTCGAATTATATTTTAAACCAGTAAGTTTTGCAGCAGCATCGTGAAGAAAACGCAATGAAAGGAGGGATGATTGCTTCAATAAAATTTCTTTTTTATGGAATGAAGCAAAAGCATTATCTGTCATAATACTATCCTTAACGCAGAATTCAAAATTTTTTAGTAGGCTACAGTATAGCAGTTAAAATTTGCTTTCTTTAATGTAGAACAAGCATCAAATGCAGCTTTTTTTGATTGAAACCCTGTAAAGCGCGCCCGGTAATAACGCTGCCCATTCTTTTCAAACAGTTGCATATGTGAAGATGCGTGCTTTAAAGTAGAAAAAGCTATATTTTTTGCTTTTAAAAGTAGAGTTTTTGCTTGTTCTTCACTAGGAAGAGAACCTATTTGGATAGCCCATCCGGCATTTTCGGACAAAGAGGCTGTTACAATTTTATGAGTCTCAACCGGTATAGTTTTTTGAGGGTTCGGTATTGGTATAATTACCTTATTTACAGCCGTTATTGCGATGTTGGAGTTTTTAGGTTGTTCTGCAAATGCTGTCAACATAGTCGAAATTTCATCGTCAAAATTACTTAAATCATCTTTAATGGTTGGTATAGGAGTATTGGCGCCAGTGGGTAAGTGATAGCGTACAGAAGCTATTAAACGTTCACCACTTTTCATTTGGCTTGCTTTGGGCAAATATTGATTCAATAAGCTAGCCATATGCTCGTCACGTGCAGTAGATGATTTTCCTCCCATAACAACAGCGACAATAGAGCGCCCCTCAAGACGCATCGAAGTTGCTAAATTAGAACCTGACATTTGTGTGTATCCTGTTTTAATTCCATCGACACCTTTCATTATTTTAACAAGTTTATTGTGGCTGTTAATTTTATGTCCACGGAAATTAAAACTTTTTGTTTTGAACAATTTATATTGTTTGGGAAAATGTTTACGTAAAGCTAATGACAAAGTCGCTATATCTCGTGCTGTAGAATAATTGCGCACATCCGGAAGTCCTGAAGCATTTGCGAAATGTGTATGTTTCATGCCAAGTTTATGAGCTTTTGCTGTCATCATTTGAGCGAATTTTTTTTCACTACCTCCAAGATATTCTGCAATGGCAGCAGCAACATCATTTGCAGATCTTGTAATGAGTGCTTTAGCTGCTGATTCTGCAGAAATTGTTTGGCCTGCTTTAAACCCAATTTTTGTCGGTGGACGCATTGCTGCATAATGTGAAACAGGAATTGGTGTATTGGGTGTCACACGACGCATCTGCATAGCTTCAAAGAGTAAGTACAATGTCATCATTTTTGTTAAAGAAGCAGGATAACGTTTCAGTGTTGCATTGGCTTGAAATAGAGTTTTTCCCGTAGTAGCATCTATAACAATAGCTGCATACTTATCAGGATAGGCGCCTTGAGGTGTGGCTGAGGCCCAACAGTAAGAAAGAACTAACACAACAAAAGAAATTGCTATTGTTTTACAGTAGCGCATAATTTTTTGATAATTAATATACACTTGCAGTATCCTATTTCTCCATTTATCCTGAAAAACTTCTATAAAGCTTCCTTTTCTGTAATTTGTTGATGTAATTTAGACGAATGGTATTACTAATTTGTTTACAGAAGTTATTTTATGAGTGAGTGATTGAAGTCTAACCATAGAGGGAAATTTTTTTCTAATACAAACAGGTATTGCAATAGTTATGAAAGAATTTAAAATTAATAAAAAATGTGCTGCATGGAAAACGATAATGGGACAGACGCTCATAATAAACTCTATAGCTCATATTATGCATAATGAAAAGGGCAAGAATTGGGATGAAGGTAGGCATGGTGCGGTTATAATGCCTAAGGCTAGAGAAAAACTCGAAAAACCTAAATTATGTCGAGTTTTTTTGCTTAATGATGATTACACACCTATGGATTTTGTTGTTTTTGTTTTGAGGAACTTTTTTAAAAAAAGTTTCGAAGAGGCAACGCGGATAATGTTAAATGTTCATCACAATGGGATAGGAGAATGTGGGACTTATACTTATGAAGTCGCTGAAATGAAAATATTACAAGTGAGAGAATGTGCGCGTCAAAATGAACATCCGTTACAATGTGTAATGGAATGGAAGTGAGGAGCTATGCCATCTTTTACACCTAGTCTTGAAGAGGTTTTACATCGTGCATTAACAATTGCTACTCAAGCACGGCATGAATATGCAACATTAGAGCATCTTCTACTTGCGCTGTTAGATGATGCCGATGCAAATTCCGTTATTCAGGCTTGCCAAGTAGATGTGGAGGAATTGCGAGAGCGCTTAACCAATTATCTTCGCTCAGAGTTAGATGAACAGATTAGAGCTGATGAGGATACAAAGCCTACAGCTTTTTTCCAGCGTGTTATCCAACGTGCGGTGATTCATGCACAATCGGCTGGAAAAGATGAAGTATCGGGGGCAAATGTTCTTGTTGCAATTTTTTCTGAACGTGAAAGCCATGCAGCATATTTTCTTCAAGAGATGGGAATGACACGCTATGATGCTGTACGTTTTATTTCACAGGGTGTCACGCGTGATGATGGGTTATCCATGTTACTTGAAGGACTTGAAGAGCAATTAGATCAGCAGATTTCGGATAATGGTGAAAGAGGAACAAGTGCTTTAACGAATTATTGTGTTGATCTCAATTGTAAAGCACGTAATGGAAAAATTGATTTATTAATTGGCCGTGAAATGGAAATTTCACGCATGATTCAGATTTTATGTCGAAGGTCGAAAAACAATCCGCTTTTGGTTGGTGATCCTGGAGTGGGGAAAACCGCTATAATTGAGGGATTGGCAAAACGCATTGTTGATGGGCAAGTACCTGAAGTTTTATCAAATGCAACAATATTTTCTCTTGATATGGGGGGACTTGTTGCAGGTACACGTTATCGCGGTGATTTTGAAGAACGCTTAAAGCAAGTTATTAAAGAGTTTGAGCTGTATCCAGATGCTATTTTATTTATTGATGAAATTCATACCTTAATTGGAGCAGGAGCGACATTAGGGGGAAATATGGATGCAGCAAATCTTTTGAAACCTGTATTATCTTCTGGAACTATGCGATGTATTGGTTCGACGACTTATAGAGAATATCGCAAATTCTTTGAACAAGATCGTGCTTTAGAGCGTCGTTTTCAGAAGATTGATATTAATGAACCTTCTGTTACAGATGCGATTAAGATTTTGCAAGGGATGAAGCCTTACTTTGAAGATTTTCATCAGATTAAATATACAGATCAGGCGATGAAGGCATCTGTAGAATTATCTTCACGTTATATAATTGATCGTAGGTTACCTGACAAAGCAATTGATATTATTGATGAAAGTGGCGCAGCGCAAAAGCTTTTGCCACAAAAACAACGCAAGAAGAGTATAGGTGTTAAAGAAATTGAAGCGACTGTTGCTACAATTGCAAGAATTCCACCAAAAACAGTTTCCCGGAATGATCAGAAGATACTGAGTAAGCTTGAAAGAGAACTCAAACATGTTGTTTATGGTCAAGATCAGGCAATTTCCATCTTAGTTTCATCCATAAAATTGGCGCGAGCAGGTTTACGCGAACCGGATAAACCAATAGGAAGTTATTTATTTTCAGGACCAACAGGTGTAGGAAAAACTGAAGTTGCAAAACAGCTTGCATCATCTTTAGGCATTGAATTATTGCGTTTTGATATGTCAGAATATATGGAACGGCATACGATAGCACGTTTAATCGGAGCACCTCCAGGTTATATAGGGTTTGATCAAGGAGGTCTCCTTACAGATGCCGTTGATCAGAAACCTCACGCAGTTCTATTGCTAGATGAGATTGAGAAAGCGCATCCAGAGTTATTTAATATTTTATTGCAGGTAATGGATTATGGTAGATTAACAGACCATAATGGTAAGAAAATTGATTTCCGCAATGTTATTTTGATTATGACGACCAATGCGGGTGCTTCAGATATGGCAAAATCAGCTATTGGATTTGGGAAAGTACATCGTGATGGTGAGGATATAGAAGCAATCAATCGGTTATTTACACCAGAATTTCGTAATCGGTTAGATGCAATTATTCCGTTTGCACCTTTATCTCATTTAATCATCAATCAGATAGTGCAAAAATTTATTTTTCAGCTTGAAGCACAATTAGCTGATCGGGGAATTTGTTTTGAATTAAGCCCTTCTGCAACTTTATGGCTTTCCAATAAAGGATATGATTCTCAGATGGGAGCACGCCCATTAGGGCGTGTTATACAAGAATATATTAAAAAGCCATTAGCTGATGAAATTTTATTTGGAAAGTTACGCAATGGTGGTACCGTTCGCGTATTGACACAAAAATCAAATGGTAAAAAAGAAAGCTTACAGTTAGAAATTTCATCTTCCGATATATCTGTAAGTTCAAAGAAAAGTAAAATGGAAAATTTTACAAAAAAACGTGTAGGAAAAAAAAGCTCAACAACTTAAGAGTGTGTTATAAGGCAGCACGGATTTTTTTTGCATTCTCTTCAAGTATTTCTGTAGGTGTTATCATATCATTATGAGGGGTAAGTTCTATTCCCTTCATACGTGGTATAATATGAAAATGGAGGTGATAAACGGTTTGTTGACTAGCTGCTTCATTAAATTGCATGACAGTTATGCCATCTGCCTGAAAGGCTTTTTTGACGGCATTTGCAATTTTTTGAACAGCTTTAATAACAGGAAATAATGTTTCAGTATCTGCATCAAGTAAGTTTCTCGAGCCTTTTTTAGGAATGACCAGCGTATGACCTGGTGCCTGTGGCATGATATCCATAAATCCAATAACATCATCATCTTCGTAGACACGAACAGAAGGGATTTCATTGCGAATCAATTTAGCAAAAATATTGTTATTGTCGTAAGCTTGTTTCATACAAATATTTCCTTTTATTGTAAGTTTAAGATTCTAATTTAAAAACGAAAAAATGCAAGTTTTATCAGAGTGTAAGACAAAGAAGTATTTTGACTTCAGTTATATTTAGGATGGTGCACTGTCTTAATGAAGGTTTAAATTTCTATGATGGCTTCAACTTCTACAGGAACATCCATAGGAAGAGAGGCAACACCAATAGCAGAACGGGCGTGTTTTCCAATTTCACCAAGGATATTGACGAATAAATTAGAAGCTCCATTGGCAACAAAAGGAATATCGGTAAAATGAGAATCTACAGCCACAAAAACAGTAATTTTTACCACACGTTTTATTTTATTTAAGTCACCCAGAGTTGCCTTGAGTTGCGCGAGAATATTGAGAGCGCAAGCTTCGGATGCTTTTTGGGCTTGTTCGGTATTCACAGTTGCACCAACTTTACCGATGGCTATTGGTTTTCCATTAATAAGAGGGAGTTGTCCAGAAATAAAGAGTTGATTGCCACTTTGTGAAGTGGTGATGTAATTGGCAAGGGGGGAGATTACTTCAGGAAGAGTGATTCCGAACTTCTCTAAGTTTTTTTCAATCATATTGGTCATAATGTTAACTCCATAGCTGCTCTATAATATATTCATTGCATAATCTATTTTTTGATTTAAGAAAATGTGTGGTTAATTGAGAAATTAGCCTTTTTTGCCTTATTGTATGATGTTATGCAACGGGGATAAAGTTCGGAAGTTGGGAATGATTAGATCATTATTTATAATAATTTTATATATTGTTTTTTTATGTACTGCGAGAGCTGAAGAGCCCATTTTTATTGTGCCTCATCGAGCAATTTATGATTTTCATCTCGATAGTGTTTCTCATGAAATGACAATTTCTGCGATGTCAGGACGAATGGTTTACGAGCTTACTGGTTCGGCATGCCAAGGCTATAGCACACGTTTTCGTTTCATTAGCCGTGTTCACATTGAAGATATGCCAGTACGTTTGACGGATCAACAGACGACGAGTTATGAGACAGGAGACAGCCGTACATTTCGTTTTAATATCACAGATCAAGAGGGAGAAGAGGTTGTGCATCGTGCCGAGGGGGTTGCGGAGCGTACTCAAGATGGTATTACAGTTACCTTAAAAAAGCCAAAGGAAAAAGAGTATAAGCTTGCAATGGCTGAATTTCCAATAATGCAACTAAAAAATATTATCCGCCATGCAAAAGCAGGAGATCATTTTTACAATGTTACTGTATTTGATGGGACAAATAAAGCAGATAAAGTTATAAAAGAAAGTATCGTCATAGGGGAAAAGAAGACGCTTTTATCTGATAGCGAAACGGAAAAAGTAAGAAAATTGGATGAAGAAGAATATTGGCCTGTTACAATTTCTTATTTTGATGATGGAGAAAATAAAGATGGTTTGCCGGTTTATCGTAGCAGTTTTCTCTTACATGAGAATGGTGTCATGCGTGATCTTCATATAGATTATGGAACTTTTTCAGTGCGTGCAAAATTGAACAGTCTCGAATTCTTGGAACTTGGAAAAGATCTTAATCAATGTGAAAATGCAAATATTAAATGATTAAAGAAAATAACTTGAAAAAGAATCAAATATTAGTATGTTTGCGCTATTCCACACGCGGAGTCTGGGTGTTTGCAAATGATCTGTGAGAAAATTCTAGCAAGCATCCGCCGGTAGCAGGTCTTTCTGCTTTTTCCGCGGAGGTTGAACCGGAAAGGATAAGATTTATGGCACTACCCGATTTTACTATGCACCAGCTTTTAGAAGCCGGTGTGCATTTTGGTCACCAGACTCATCGCTGGAATCCCAAAATGACTCCCTATATTTATGGTCAGCGTAATAATATCCATATTATTGACCTTGCTCAGACCGTTCCACTTTTACACCAAGCGCTTAAACTTGTTTCAGATACTGTAGCGCGTGGTGGTCGTATTCTCTTTGTTGGTACGAAACGGCAAGCATCTGACATTATCGCAGATGCGGCGAATCGTTCCGCCCAGTATTACGTTAATGCACGTTGGCTTGGCGGCATGCTCACAAACTGGAAAACGATTTCCAATTCGATCCATCGTTTGCGGAAGCTTGATAAAATTCTTGCTGCTGAAGCGCAAGGCTTTACCAAAAAGGAACGTTTAAATCTTGAACGTGATCGTGAAAAGCTTAATCGTGCGCTTGGTGGTATTAAAGATATGGGTTCTGTTCCAGATCTTATCTTTGTTATCGATACGAATAAAGAAAATATTGCACTCCAAGAAGCAAAACGTTTAGGTATTCCAGTGATTGCTATTATTGATACCAATTGTGATCCCGATGACGTAACACATCCAATACCAGGTAATGACGATGCTTCACGTGCAATTTCTCTTTATTGCGATCTTTTTGCCCGTGCTGCTCTTGATGGTATTGCACGCCAGCAAGGAGCAATGGGTATCGATTTAGGAGCTCAAGTTGATGCACCTGTGGAGCCTATTTTGGAAGAAAATGCAGTTTCAGAAGTTTCTGAATAATATAAAACGCCTAATTAAGGTACTTTTATTGTCTAAAGAAGAAGTTATAGGCGTGCAGAGGGATTTTGCGCGCTTTCACCGTTACAAAATAAAGAGGCAAATATGAGCATTACTGCTGCACAAGTAAAAGAACTTCGAGAATTATCTGGCGCTGGTATGATGGACTGTAAAGCCGCTCTAGCAGAGACCAATGGTGATATGGAAGCTGCTGTTGATTGGCTTCGTAAAAAAGGAATAGCTAAAGCAGATAAAAAGGCTGGTCGTACAGCAGCTGAGGGATTAATCGGAGTCGTATCAAAAGATTCACATGCAGTTTTGGTTGAGATTAATTCTGAAACAGATTTTGTTGCACGCAATGATGGATTCCAAGACATTGTGCGTAAAGTAGCAACTGCTGCCTTAGATACGCCAGGGGATGTTGAATCTGTTTCTGTTTCTCTTTATCCAGGCTCTGAGAAGACTGTAGAGCTTACGATTAAAGATGCAATTGGTACAATTGGCGAAAATATGACATTTCGTCGTTCCGCTAAATTGTCTGTTGAGAATGGTGTTGTTGCGACTTATATACACAATAGTGTGGCTGATGGGCTTGGAAAACTTGGTGTTTTGGTTGCGATTGAAACAACAGGAAATAAGGAAGCTGCTCTTGCTTTTGGTCGGCAGGTCGCGATGCATATTGCGGCAACCAATCCATTAGCACTTACAGCTCAAGATGTTGATGCTGCTGCTGTTGAGCGTGAAAAAGCAATTTTTTCAGATCAAGCACGTCAGTCTGGAAAACCTGAAAATATCATTGAAAAAATGGTAGAAGGACGTATGCGTAAGTTTTTTGAAGAGGTTGTTTTGCTTTCTCAAGCTTTTGTTATGAATCCTGATATAACTGTTGAGGCCGCTTTAAAGGATGCTGAGAAATCAATTGGTGCTCCAGCAAAAATTACAGGCTTTATTCGTTTTGCATTAGGTGAAGGTGTGGAAAAAGAGGAGTCTGATTTTGCTGCAGAGGTTGCTGCTGCTGTAAAAGGCTAGTTATTGCAAACTCTTGAACAGAGATTTAAAGTCATATCGTTGGTTGTAGAATCTCTGAGGGGAACAATGTAATTGTTGAGAGGGCGTCACGTGAAAAAAGTGGTGCCCTTCGTGATGTCAAAAGCAAAAAGTAAATGGGCTTTTGGGGAGATTATTAATGGCATTAGCACTTCCGTATAAACGTATTCTTTTAAAGGCTTCTGGTGAAGCTCTTATGGGAGGGCAGAATTTTGGCATTGATGTTTCTGTTGTAGACCGTATTGCCGCTGATATTGCAGAAGTGCGCACAATGGGGATAGAAGTTGCGGTTGTTATCGGTGGGGGAAATATTTTTCGTGGCGTTGCTGTTGCTTCGCATGGTGGGGACCGAGTGACAGGTGATCATATGGGAATGCTTGCAACTGCTATTAACTCTTTAGCATTGCGAACATCTTTGACAAAATTAGGGGTTGAAACTGTTGTACTCTCTGCGATTGCTATGCCACAAATTTGTGAAAGTTTCTCGCAACGTAAAGCAATAGCTTATATGAATCAGGGAAAAGTTGTGATTTTTGCAGGTGGTACAGGAAATCCATTTTTTACCACTGATTCTGCTGCTACTTTACGTGCAGCAGAAATTGGTGCGGATGTCCTTCTTAAAGGAACACAAGTTGATGGTATTTATTCAGCAGATCCAAAAATAGACCCTACGGCTAAGCGTTTTGACCAATTAACACATGTTGAAGTTTTGCAATGGGGATTATCTGTTATGGATTCAACGGCGGTCACTTTAGCACGTGAGAACAATGTACCGATTATTGTGTATTCCATTCATGAAAAAGGCGGTTTGGCTAAGGTCTTGAATGGAACAGGACGCTTTACAATAGTATCGGAATAAGGGTAAGCTTCAAAGGACAATTGAAGGAGACAGAAATATGAATGTTACATCAATTATGGATGATCTGAAACGTCGCATGGATGGTGCCATTACGGCTTTTAAACATGAATTAGGTGGTTTGCGGACTGGACGTGCATCGGCCAGTTTATTAGAGCCGTTGACCGTTGAATCTTATGGTTCTGTTGTGCATATAAATCAGGTTGCTAATATTTCTGTTCCCGAACCTCGGATGCTTTCTGTTTCTGTATGGGATAAAACGATGGTCGGAGCTGTAGAGCGCGCTATTCGCGATTCTGGTCTTGGTTTAAATCCCATAACTGATGGTACGAATCTACGTATTCCTTTGCCTGAGTTGAATGAAGAGCGCCGTAAAGAACTTGTAAAAATTGCGCATCACTATGCAGAGCAAGCGCGTGTTGCTACACGTCATGTCCGTCGGGATGGTTTGGACAATTTGAAAAAGTTAGAAAAAGATGGTGAAATTGGACAAGATGAAGCCCATAGTTTGTCTGAAAAAGTTCAAAAACTCACAGATGAAACTATTGCTGATATTGATAAAATTTTAGCCGTAAAAGAATCTGAAATTATGCACGTTTAAGACGGTTTTGTCGCTAGAAAAAGGATGTTACACTCCCAAGCCTGTAAATTGTTTCTAGGGATAATAGGAGGGGTGGTGTGTTCTGTGATAGCAAGGTGTGATGCAGGAAGGTATTCTATCATTTTGATATGGGAGAGACTGATTTGAAAGGGCAGATGTTTAAATTTTTTAATCTGCGTGGTAAATCATGCCCTTTGCTGGAAGACACTATTTAACAGCATAGTGTGGGCTTTTAGTTGAGTACGTCTTTGTTAAACTGCATAATGAAAGCATTATTAGAAATTATTCAAATATTCTAAGATGAAGGTTGGGGAAAGAATATTAAGCCTAACCTTTCTCTTATTTCTCATTATAAAACATGTGGGTATGATCGATCAAGCAGATGTCATGTGGCGTAATTCGTTTTTTAATGACGAATAGTTGATAGAAAAGTGTTTTTATACGAAACCTATATTAGTTAATTTGTATGGGGCAGAGGTAGCTGCTTTTTCATTTTATATTTGAGAAAATATTAAAAAAATATTTAGGATTAATCTTGACTGAGATTTTTGAAGCTGTTTTCATTGATTATTAGTCTCATAAGCGCTATCTTAGTAGACTGAATTATTTATGATAAATTATAAGAGAAATTATACAGGTATGAGATAAAAACACTGCGTAGGGGAATTTTTCTTGCGTTAATTTCAGGGCTTGTATTTTCTATTTTTATTGTTTGGATGTTGTTTTGTCTAATTTGGTTTATCGTATTCTGACAGCTTTTGTTTTTGGCGTTATTGCGTTGTATCTAACATGGTTGGGAGGAAACTTCTTTTTTTTATTTGTATGGTGTATTGGCGGTTTTGTTCTTTATGAGTGGATGAGTATTACTAAAGAGAAGTGGTGTGTTTTACAAAAAATATTAGCAAGTATCTTTTACTTGATCTTTGGCTTTTTTTTAGTGTTGAGTGTATCTGCTCCGTTGATTTTTTGTGTTTTAATCGTTTTGGCTGCGGTGTTGGCTATTATATCTATAAAAAAGAGTGGTTGGGTTTTTTGTGGTTTTTTATATGCATCTTTTCCTGTTGTTGCTTTATGCTTTCTACGGGATCATGAAATGTTGGGGTTCCAAGTTGTTATTTTCTTATTTACGATAGTGTGGGGAACAGATATTGGTGGTTATTTTATCGGACGTGCATTAGGGGGCCCTAAATTAGCACCACAATTTTCTCCTAATAAAACATGGTCAGGAGCACTTGGTGGTACATTTGTCGGAGTTTTCGGTGGTATATGGGTTGCTTTTGGATTTTTTGATATAAATTTAGCTAGTTTTTTTGTGCCACTCCTTACACTTGTTTTATCAATTGTTTCACAATTGAGTGATTTAGGGCAATCGTGGCTCAAAAGACGGTTTTCTGTTAAAGATTCTAGTTCTTTATTGCCTGGACATGGTGGTTTTATGGATCGTATAGATGGATTGGTAGGGGCAGCTTTTCTTCTTTATTTAATTGGTTCATTTATGTCTGATATGGATGCGCCTTTTAATCTTTTTAGTATGATCTAATTGGGAGAAGATCGTTTGGAACTTTTAAATCATATCGTCACTATGGGTGATTTTCTTTTAAGAAGTTTGAGTATTCTTTTCATCATTATGATTATCATTTTTGTGCACGAATTTGGGCATTATCTCATTGGTCGGTGGTGTGGTATTAAGGCGTTAATTTTTTCGCTTGGATTTGGACCAGAAATAGCGAGTTATACAGATAAGCATGGCACGAAGTGGCGTTTAGCACTTATCCCCTTAGGAGGTTATGTAAAATTTGTTGGGGATGAGGAAAAAATCGATACGGAATCATTCCAATCATCTCTGATTGTTGATGGTTCATTTGCTAGTGCGCATGCTTGGAAAAAAGCAGCAACTGTTTTTGCCGGTCCTTTCTTCAATGCCCTTTTTACTGTTGTTATTCTAACATTTTTTTTCTTTATCTATGGTCGTGTAGCCATTGAGCCCGTTGTTGGTTCTTTGGTAAAAGATAGCCCTGCTCTTCAATCCGGTTTGGAATTAGGTGATCGTTTTGTTGAAATGGATGGACGACGGGTTGAAAGCTTTGAAGATTTGATGAATTATGTAGCTTTTCATGGAAGAGAACCCATAGAGTTTAAAATAGAACGCATGGGGCGAGTCTTTACAACCATGATTACCCCGAAAGTCGTTGAGCGAGATGATGGATTTGGTAATCGAACACGAAGTGCTATGATAGGTGTAGGTGTTCCTGTTGATTTAAATAATCCAGCACATTTAGATCCAACTTATATAAAACATATTCGCTATGGTTTTGTAACAGCTGTAAGAGAAGCGTCAGACCGTACTGTGTTTATCGCCACTCAAACCGTTCTTTTTATGAGTCGTTTAATAGGAGGAAAAGAGGATCGTTGTCGGCTAAGTGGACCTTCTAAAACCGTTAAAATTGCTTGGAAAGTGAGCGAGACAGGTTTTATCTCTTTGTTGAATTTGGCAGCTTTTCTTTCAATAAGTGTTGGGCTTATTAACCTTTTTCCGATTCTACCGCTTGACGGTGGGCATCTTTTATTGCATGTCATTGAGGTCATTACTGGGAGGAGAATATCTACCAAAATTCAGGGAATTGTTTTTCGTTTAGGTTTTTCCATTCTTCTCCTTTTTATGATCTTTGTCTTTTTTAATGATTATTTTTGTTGGTTTAGCTAATTAAATTATGGAAAACGCTTTATAAATTAAGTAATAATAGCAAAAACAAATTTAAGGTTGTTTACCATGTCTACAAAATGTTGTGGCGTTGTAGATTATAATGAGTAATTAAGGAATGAAAAGTCTCGCTGTAAAGCTGTAAAAAGGTTGTTATGGCAGTTAGCTTTTTAAGGCATCATGTCCAAGGAACGAGAGTAAGGTAAAAAAGCCAATGACTACGAATTCAAAGTTTTTAAATGCAGCATCTGTATTGGTGTTAAAGATGGGGATGATTGCCCCAGCAACGGTTTTTATGTCAATTGCTGCGGTCGGAGAAATACAAGCGTCTGTAGTCCGCTCTATTGAGGTTCGTGGGAATAAGTTTGTAAGTTCTCAGGCGATTCGAGACAATATGGGGATTAAGGTTGGGCAAGGTGTTTCCAGTGGTGATGTTGATATTGCTGTGAAGAACCTTTTCGAATTGGGTTTATTTTATGATGTTAAAATAAATCCGGTGGGTGATAAATTGGTTGTATTCGTAAAAGAATATGAGGTTGTCAATCAAATATTGTTTCAAGGAAATAAATCTTTTAAAGACCCAGATCTTAAGCGGTTTATTTCTTTAAAACCGAATGAGCCTTTTAATTCTGCTAAGCTTTCTGCTGATATAAATACAATTCGTGAGGCTTATAAAACTCTTGGTCGTAATAATATCACTGTTAACGTTCAAACGATTAACCTTGGAAAAGGGCGGGTTAATGTGGTATTTAATGTCGTTGAAGGGAAAAAAACAAAGATTGGTGATATCACTTTTAAGGGCAATAGTGTCTTTGGAAGTCGCCGTTTGCGTGATGTGATTTCAACAAAAACTTCAGGAATTTTTTCGAAGTTGTTGGGAGGTGATGTTTACAGTGAAGAGCGCCTCGCTGTTGATGAAGAAGCTTTACGTCGCTTTTATTATAACCGTGGTTATGCAGATTTTCGTGTAGTCTCTTCTAAAGCAACTTTTGATGCAGCAAGCAATACGTATAAAATTTCTTTCGTTCTTGATGAGGGTGCGCTCTATAAAATTAGCGATATTCAGGTTGAAAGTGATGTTGATGGAATTGACGTTCAATCTGTGAAAAGGGTGCTTAAAACCCAGCCAGGTAATGTTTATAGTGCAGAAGATATTGAACAGTCTGTTGCAACTATTAATAACAAAGTTGCTGATTCGGGATATGCTTTTGCTAAAGTTGAACCGCGGGGAAATCGTAATTTAGCAAATCATACAATTTCAATTTTATATAATATTGAACAGGGTACACGTGCTTATATTCAACGTATTGATATACGTGGCAATGAGAAAACGCGTGATTACGTCATTCGCCGTGAGATTGATTTAAATGAAGGAGATGCTTACAATCAAACTTTACTACAGCGGGCGAAACGTCGTCTAGAAAGTTTAGGTTTCTTCAAAGCCGTTAATATTTCAATGGTTCCCACAGATCAATCTGACCAAGTTGTTTTGGTAATAGATGTCGTTGAAGCTTCAACAGGAGATCTCTCTCTTTCTGGAGGGTATACAACAGGGGGAACAAGTCCTGGTATGTCACTTGAAGTTTCTGTTACTGAACGTAATCTTGGGGGACGTGGTCAATATGTTCGTTTAGGATTAGGTGCGGGGCAAGAAAAATCTCGTAATTATAATTTATCATTTGTTGATCCTTATTTCTTAGGATATCGTTTATCTGCTGGCGTTGATGTTTTTCGTAGTACTTATCGTGCTGATAAAGCCTATGATGTACGGCAGACAGGTGGATCGCTGCGGTTTTCGTTACCTATTAATAATCAATTATCTGCTAATGTAGCTTATTCTTATGTGCAGGAAGAATATGATTTTGGCGGAGAGTATGATTTTGACAAAGAGGGTGACATAATAGAATTATATGGGAAATATTCTGGTGCGATTGTTCAAGCTGCAAAACACAGCCCTTGGAAACGTTCATCAATTAGTTATGGTTTCACCTATAATACGATTGATGATATGAGATCCCCCCATGATGGGTGGTACGTGCATCTGCTTCAGGAATATGCAGGGCTTGGTGGGAGTGCAAAGTTCTTGAAGACCACGGGTAAGGCGATGATGTACAAGACTCTTTCTGACCAGAAGGATATCGTTGGTTTGCTTTCCTTTGGGGGTGGTTATATCCATGAAGTAGGCAAAGAAGGTGTTCGTATTTTCGATATGTTTAAAGTAAATTCTGATATGATTCGAGGGTTCAAATATAATGGAATAGGTCCGCGCCAGGTTTCCAGTAAGGGTGAGGTTTATTTCTTGGGGGGAACGACATATATGAATGCGACTGCTGAAGTACAGTTTCCTATCCCTGTTGTGCCTGAAGGATTCGGGTTGCGCGGTGCTTTATTTGCGGATATTGCCACGCTTTATGGCAATAATTATAAAGCCGTTTTTCAGGGTGAACCGTCTGTTACCAATACCAAAAGTGCTTGGCGTTCATCTGCAGGTGTGAGTTTGATGTGGGATTCTCCGTTTGGTCCTTTGCGTTTTGATTATGCTTGGCCAATAACGAAGCAGGAAGGTGATCGTTTGCAACAATTGAACTTTGGTATTTCTACGAAGTTCTGATTTGAGCGATTTTAAGAAGGAAAAATTTGAAGAGAATAGCTTAAGCTGGGAGAGAAAGTGTTTTGATGGCGGATACATTTTTTTTTACGCCGTCCCGACGATTGACAGTTGCAAATGCTGCTGAGTTGACGGGTGCAAAGCTTCTTAATCCAGAGTTTTCTCATAAAGTTATCAATACTCTTTCTTCACTTGAGAGTGCGGTGGAAGGTTCGCTTGTTTTTGTAGAGCATCGGAAGTTTTCTGATGCTTTACTGGACAGTTCTGCTGTTGCTGTTTTGTGTACGAATGAGATTGTTTTTAAAGTTCCCGAAACTATGGCAATTTTGGTGACATCCACACCACAGCGTGACTTTGCTCAGATTGGTCGTATTTTGTTTCCAGATTCTGTCAAGCCAATGCCTTGGTTGGGGCAGAAGGGGATTTCATTACATGCGCATATTCATCCAACGGCTAAGTTGGCACATGATGTGTGTATTGAAGCTGGAGCTGTTATTGGTAAAAATGTTGAGATTGGTGCAGGAACTCTTATTTCATCCACAGCTGTTATCGGTGAAAATTGCCGTATTGGATGTGACTGCTATATTGCTCCTAAGGTAACAGTTCAGTGTTCTATAATAGGTGATAAGGTTCAGCTTTATCCTGGCGTTTGCATTGGACAAGATGGTTTTGGTTATGTTGGAGGTGGAGTTGGAATCGAGAAAATTCCACAGCTTGGTCGTGTTATTATTGAGGATGGTGTAGAAGTTGGTG
This sequence comes from Bartonella sp. CL436QHHD, assembly GCF_042195105.1. NCBI lineage: Bacteria > Pseudomonadati > Pseudomonadota > Alphaproteobacteria > Hyphomicrobiales > Bartonellaceae > Bartonella > Bartonella sp. CL436QHHD. The sequence continues at coordinate 34,447 of NZ_JBHINR010000048.1, forward strand.
CGAACACGACAATTGATCGTGGGACATTTCAAGATACTGTTATTGGTGAAGGAAGCAAGATTGATAATCTTGTACAAATTGCCCACAATGTAAAAATTGGCCGCTATTGTCTTATTGCCGCTCAATGTGGCATTGCGGGAAGTACATCTATAGGGGATATGTCTCAGCTTGGCGGAAGTGTGGGAGTAGCTGATCACATCATAATAGGTAAATCTGTTCAGATTGCTGCTCGTAGTGGTGTTATGAATGACATTCCGGATGGCGAAAAATGGGGAGGTAGTCCAGCGCGACCATTTAAACAATGGTTTCGTGAAGTAGCGGCGTTGCGCAGTATGGGAAAAGTTAAAAAGGAGAAACGCTGATATGATCAGCAGTGAAAAAACTAAAAACTTAGAGGCTGTCGATATTGAAAAACTATTATCAATATTACCGCACCGTTATCCATTTTTATTGATTGATCGTATCGTTGATATTGATGGTGAACAAGAAGCGATTGGTATTAAAAATATAACGATTAATGAGCCACATTTTACGGGACATTTTCCCGCAAAGCCTGTTATGCCTGGAGTTTTGATTTTAGAAGCTATGGCACAAACGGCAGGAGCAATAGCACTTTTAAATTTAGGCAATAAGCAAACAAATTTAGTTTACCTTATGACGGTTGATAATGCGAAATTTCGTAAGCCGGTTATGCCTGGTGATCAGCTCAAGATTCATGTTCAGCTTTTGAAAAAAAGATCTGGTATGAGACGTTTTTCATGTGTTGCAAAAGTAGAAGATGTCCGCGTCGCTGAAGCAGAAATTGCTGCGATGATTGTCGAAGAAGAATAAACGATATTTGATGGGAATTTAAAAATGTCCGGTACGAAAATCCATCCAACTGCTCTTGTGGAGAAGGGAGCGCAGCTTGGTGAGAATGTACGCGTTGGACCATTTTGCCATATTAGTTCAGAGGCTGTTATTGGTGATGAATGTAGTTTGACAAGTCATGTTGTAATAATGGGAAAGACAACATTAGGAGCCAAGAGTAAAGTATTTTCTCATGCTGTTTTGGGGGCAGATCCGCAAAATAATAAACATAAAGGAGGAGCTACAACTCTTTTTATTGGTAAGAATTGTACGATTCGTGAAGGTGTAACAATGCATAGGGGTTCCGATTCGAGTGTAGGAATGACAGTTGTTGGTGATAATTGCCAATTTTTTTGTTATGCGCATATCGCTCACGATTGTTATGTAGGCAATCATGTAACATTTGCCAATAACGCAATGATTGCTGGTCATGTCACTGTTGGTGATTATGTGATTATTGGTGGTGGTGCTGCTGTTCATCAATTTGTTCGTGTTGGACATCATGCATTTATCGGCGGCGTATCTGCACTGGTTGGTGATCTGATACCTTATGGAACAGCTGTTGGTGTGCAGGCAAAACTTGCCGGCCTCAATATTATTGGCATGAAGCGTGCAGGACTTGAGCGTCAAGATATTCATGCACTCCGTCATGCAGTTGCCATGCTTTTTGATCATAGCAAACCATTTAAAGAGCGTGTTAGTGATGTTGCTTCTTTTTATTCTTCTTCTCAGTCTGTTTCTGAAGTTGTTAATTTTATTAAAGAAGAAGGAAAGCGTTTTTATTGTACACCAAAATTTGAAGGTGATAAAATAAAAGAACATAAGGATTAAAAATGCCTATTTGGGGAGCCAGAAGTTTTCTTTCCGGCCGTACTGCTATTATAGCAGGAAATGGTGTTCTACCGATTACTGTTGCGCAGACTCTTGAGAAGAATGGAGAAAATCCTTTTCTTGTGCTTTTGCATGGTGAGGCAGATTCTGTTCTTTATCGCTATGAGCATTGCGAGCTATCAATTGTAGAGTTAGCGCGACTCGTTAAAATTTTAAAAGAGGCTGGTGTATATAATGTTGTTTTGGCAGGTGGTGTGAAAAAGCGTCCACTTCTTAAACAATTGCGACTGGACTGGACAACATTTTTAGCTCTTCCTAAGTTAATCGGAGCTTTGAAGAGGGGAGACGATGCGTTATTAAAAGCTTTTATACGGGTTATTGAAGCACACGGTTTTTGTGTTATCGGTGCTCACGAAATAGTCCCAGATCTTTTAGCTCCCATAGAATTTAATTTAACAGTACGGCGCGCTACTCCAAAAGAGAAAAAAGATATTTTTTTAGCAGTAGAAGCAGCAAAGCTTTTAGGTCAATTAGATATCGGGCAAGCCGTTGTCGTTGTCCAAGGAAGGGTGGTTGCTCTGGAGGGTGCTGAGGGAACTGATAATATGTTGTGGCGTGTTTGTGAAATGCGAGAAAGAGGGCAAATTCCCCTTAAAGGTGGCATTCTTGTAAAATGTGCAAAACCACAACAGGATAATCGCGTTGATTTGCCATCAATTGGGCCAGCGACAATAATAAATATTGCAAAGAGTGGTTTATCTGGTGTTGCGGTGGAGGCAAATAGAAGTCTAATATTATCGGTGAAAACAACAATAGAAAAAGCCAACAAATATTCTCTATTTATAGAGACATTTGAAAGGTTTGGTCATGAATAATTGTTTCTTAAAGATTGCTGTGGTTTCAGGTGAGGAATCTGGTGATTTACTTGGGGCCGATTTAATTACTTGTTTATCACAACAGATAGGATGCAATATTCATTTGATTGGTGTTGGGGGGAGGCATTTAAAGGCATTAGGTTTAAAAAGCTTTTTTGATTCCCATGATATTGCTTTAATAGGTTTAAAGGAAGTATTGAAAAAACTACCATTGTTGTTGCTACATATTCGCAATTTATCCAAATTTATTGCACAAGAACAACCTGATTGTTTAATTATTATTGATAGTCCTGATTTTACACATCGTATTGCAAAAAAGGTACGTGCTTTAGCGCCTTCTATTCCTATCATTAAATATATTGCACCAACCGTTTGGGCATGGAGGCCAGAGCGTGCAAAAGCTATGCGTGGATTTGTTGATCATGTTTTAGCGGTTTTTCCTTTTGAAGAAAAGATTATGCAAGATTTGGGAGGTCCTGCCACGACCTATGTTGGACATCGTCTTTTGACATATCCTCCCCTTTTGAGAGTTCAGTCAGAAAAAAAAAGCCAATTAGAACAAAGAAATTTGATCGATACACAAATATCATCGCCTACATTAGTTATTTTGCCAGGATCACGCAATTTAGAAATTCGTTCCTTAATGCCTATTTTTCGAGAAACAGTAGAGATTCTTGTACAACGTATTCCTCATTTACGTATTATTTTACCAACCTTACCTCATTTGGTAGATAGAATCCGTGATTTTGTGCAAGGCTGGAAAAGCAAGATAGAAATTGTCGTTGGTGAAGATGAAAAATGGCGTGCTTTTGCACAAGCAGATGTTGCTCTTGCGGCACATGGAACTGTTTCACTTGAATTAGCCTTAGCAAAAATTCCTATGGTTCTTTGCTATAAACTTGATCGTTTTTCTAAATTATTTATTTTTCCTAAAATGATGTTATGGAGTGCTGCTCTTCCAAATATTATTGCTGATAAGCCTATTGTTTCGGAATATTTGAATGAATTAATCCGTCCTGGTATGTTAGCAAGACAAGTAGAACAACTTTTGGCTAATCCTTTATTGCGACAGGCACAACTTGATGCCTTTGAGATGGTAGAACAGAAAATGAAAACTGAAGTACCATCAGGGGTTGTTGGCGCACAAACAATTATCGCTCTTTTAAAAAAACAAGAATAAAATTGTATAAATAAAGCAATATTTTAATGATTAATATTTAATTTTAGCAAGAAAATTACAAGCACGTTGGCTTTTAGGATTGGTAAAAAATTCTTCAGAGGCTGTATCTTCAACAATTTTTCCATTTTCTAGAAAGAGTATTCTTTCTGAGACTTTACGTGCGAAGCCCATTTCATGGGTAACACAAAGCATTGTGATCCCTGTGTCGGACAATCGAGCCATCACTTCCAAAACTTCTCCCACACTTTCTGGATCAAGAGCAGAGGTTGGTTCATCAAAAAGCATGACTTCAGGTTCCATACAAAGTGCACGGGCAATCGCAACACGTTGTTGTTGCCCACCAGAAAGTTGTAAAGGATATTTTTCACAGTGTTTTTCAATACCAACATGTGTTAAGTAACGAATTGCCCGTTCTTGTGCTTGTTGTTTGGAAAGCCCTTGAACGGTCATAGGTGCTAAAATACAATTTTGTATAACGCTCATGTGGGGAAATAAATTAAAATTCTGAAAGACCATTCCTATCTTACGAAGAACTTTTTTTTGCTGTTGTATAGGAGCGGTATGGATATCAACGTTATGGATACAGATTGAACCTTTTTGTGCTTGTTCTAATTGATTAATACAACGAATTAACGTTGATTTTCCTGATCCGGATGGTCCACAAATAACGATATGTTCACCAGCTTGAACATTAAAGTTGATATCATGTAGGACCTGAAAGTTTCCATACCATTTATTTAGATTTTGAATAGAGATCACTGGTTTTTTATTGGGAGAGATCGATTTATTATTTTTCAAATTCATCTTATTTTATTCTTTCATTGATGAATAACGTGATTAATTCAACATTTTGGTTTGGTAAAGTTTTTTATGATCATTTTATTTAACGTAAATATCGAGTGAGGCGCTGTTCGATAAAAACAATAAAACGATGAATGAGTTCAACGATAAAGAGATAGATAAGAGCAGCCCAAACGTAAACTTGAAAATCAAAAGTCCGTGAATAAGTGAGTTTAGCAACTCCCATTAAATCATAAACAGTAATAAGTGAGGCAACAGCACTGGATTTAATCATTAAAATCAACTCATTTCCTAGGGGGCGTAATGCTACAATCATTGCTTGTGGAAGAATAACTCTAAAAAATGTGACAGAGTTACTTAAACCTAAAGCTTTTGATGCTTCACGCTGTCCAGTTGTTACGGATAAAAAACTTCCTTTAAAGATCTCAGATTGATAGGCAGCAGAATTGAGTGTAAAAATAAAAAGACAACAATACCACGCGTTTTGAAAAAACCACCATAGTCCCACCTGTTGCCAAAAACTATTCATTGAACCAAGCCCATAATAAAAAAGAAAGAGTTGAGCTAATAAAGGAGAGCCACGGAAAAAATAGACATAAGCATTTGCAAAATATTGTAAAAATGTATTCTTTGATAGACGAGCAAAAGCGATAAGCATACCAAGAAAAAGACCTAGAGAACAAGAGATAGAAACAAGCTCAACAGTAACAATAAAGCCATTAATAAATTTGGGTCCATAATGGCTTAAAAGATCAGGATTAAAAAGGAAATAAAGCCACTCAGGAATCATTGACCTAGCACCTTTTTATAGCCTATTTGAGTGTATGTTTCCAAATGGCGTAAGATTGCAGTAAAAACCGCTGAAAATAACAAATAGAGTAAGCATGCTACAAAATAAAATAGCATGGGTTTATTGGTAGCAGCGACAGCTAAATTCGTTTGTCGCATGAGGTCAACAAGCGCGATGGTAGAAACAAGGGATGTATCTTTCAGTAAAGTAAGCCAATTATTAGAAAGTCCTGGCAAGGCATTTCGGATGAGCTGAGGGAAGACAATACGAAAAAATGTGGTTGACCGTGAAAGTCCTAAAGCTTTAGCCGCTTCATATTGACCTTTATCAAAAATATTAAATGCTCCAAGCCAAACTTCACAAGAAAAAGCTGCAAGAACCATACTAAGTGCAAGAACACCAGCAACAAATGCATTGATACTGAACATGATTTCAAAATTAAAATAGTCAAATAAATTTTGAATAAGGCTTTGTAATCCGTAGTAAACTAAAAACAAAGTTAAAAGCTCTGGTAGCCCACGGAATACTGTTGAAAAGAGGCGTGCCATAGCTTTGGCCATCTTAATATTGGATCGAATCATCACTGCATTGAGAAGTCCTAGAGGAAATCCTAGAAAGCCACAACATAATGCCAATGACAAAGTCATTCCTGCACTGGAAAGTATAACCATTCCCCATCCACCATTGCTAAATGATAGCAATGCTAAATTTTCAATCATTCCTGTGTTCCTCATGAAAGAGTTCGATAATATTTTTTAGCAATAACCAGTAGGTTTCATTTAAATATCATATCGATATTTAATAAACATCACCTGTAAAATACTTTCTCATAATTTTTTCATAAGTTCCATCCAAACGGATTTCTTTTAGCGCCTTATTGAACTTATTTTTAAGTTCATTATTATTTTGACGGACTGCAATTGCAATAGGAAATCTTGTTTCTTCTAGAGTTCCCAAGAGGAGACAGCAATCTTTTCCTTCATTTTTAAGCCAATTTAATGCTTGTAATTTATCAACAATAATCACATCAAGTCGATGATTTAAAAGGTCACGATTCACTTCTATTGTGGAAGGGTAGAGTTTGATTTTCACCTCTTTAGAAGCATAATGATCTTCTGCATAGAAAGCTTGTGTTGTATTTGATTGCACACCAAGATTTTTACCTCTAAAGTCTTGTGTCGAGATTTCTTTAATTCCCGAAGCTTTGGTAACGATAACGGCCAGTGCTGTATCGTAGTAAGGATCTGTGAAGTCAATTTTTTGTAAGCGCTCTTGTGTGAGAGAGAGGGAAGCAATGATAGCATCATATTTTTTTGCAATAAGTCCAGGGATCATTCCCTCGAAGTCTTGTGTAACAATAGTACACTCAACATTCATTTTTTTACAAAGTGCATAAGATATATCAATATCAAGTCCCTGCAATTTATTATTTGAGTCAATATAACTAAAGGGAGGGTAGGTGCCTTCACTCGCAATTTTTAATGTTTTCGCATCAGCCAATTGGGTGAATAGTACGGCGCTTATTATAAGAGCTCCTGCTAATAATTTCATGATGTTCTCCTATTGGATAAGCGGGCAAATATGAAATCATTATGTTTTTATAATCTGTAAGCTTTTTTGGAGCAATTCAAAAATTTATTGATGCTTATTTTAGATCATTATGTTGGGCATTATTATCAAAAAATTAGATTTTGATACGATAAAAATACAACTTTATCGTTGTCATTAGATTCTATAAAGTGTTTAAATATTGAGGAACAATTAAAAATTATTTTGATAAATGTAAATTTTCTTATAGAAATGCCGAATTTCCAATTATACCTGCATGTCCAATAAAGAGTTAAAGATACTCCTTAAATATACAGATTGAATTTTAATTCATAGTGAGATCTAATCGATATCGAAAGTAAAATATTTTCTCATAATTTTCTCATAGGTTCCATCGGCGCGGATTTCTTCTATTGCTTTATTAAAACTGTTTTTAAGATCATTATTATTTTGACGGAGTGCAATTGCAATAGGAAAATTTGTTTTTTCTAGAGTTCCCAAGAGGAGACAGCAGTCTTTTCCTTCATTTTCAAGCCAATTTAATGCTTTTAATTTATCAAAGATGATGATATCAAGCCGATGGCTTAAAAGATCACGATTAACTTCTGCTGCTGTAGGATAAAGTTTGATATTAACTCCTTCAGAGGCATAATGATCTTCCGCATATGCAGCTTGTGTTGTATTTGATTGTACACCAAGGTTTTTACCTCTAAAGGCTTGTGTTGAGATTTCTTTAATTTCCGAATTTTTGGTAACAATAACAGCGAGTGCTGTATTGTAGTAAGGATCTGTAAAATCAATTTTTTGTAAGCGCTCTTTTGTAGGAGAAAGGGAAGAAACAATAGCATCGTATTTTTTGGCAAGAAGACCGGGAATCATCCCCTCGAAGTCTTGTGTGACAATAGTACATTCAACATTCATTTTTTTGCAAAGAGCATAAGATATATCAATATCAAACCCTTGTAGTTCGTTATTTGAGTCAATATAACTAAATGGCGGATAAGAAGCATCGCTTGCAATTTTCAGCGTTTGAGAATTGGCCGATAGGGTAAATAGTGTCGCGCTTATTATAAGAGCTCCTGCTAATAATTTCATTATGTTCTCCTATTAGATAAGCTGGCAAATATGAAACCATCATGAATTTTTATAATCTGTAAGCTCTTTTGGAGCAATGTAAAAAATTTATCTGTGGTCATTTTGCTATCATTATGCTGAATATCATTGTCAAAAAATAATTTCTTTTTATCAAGTATGGGAATAAAAAATACAGGAAAGAAGGATACCTCTATTGATTATATGATTTAATGATTTTACTTAAAAAAATCAATAATTTATCTTTAAAAGAAAAACTATTAACTTAAATACAAAGAAAATTTCAGCTCTTAACAGGACAAAATGTAAAGTATTTTTATTCGAATCTATTTGAAGAGGGATAAGAAGTTTTGGCATCTTAGAAAAGCACTTAATGTAAGCCTTTTGCAATTTTATCTGAAGAAGATAGAAAGAAAAATTCTGACATTGCTAGATTTTAATATGTAATAGGGCTTTTAAACATGGGGGAATGATAGGGAATACATTTCTATTAAAGATAATGAGGATTATAAGGTAAAATTTTCAATTTCTTTTTGCTAAATGTTTGGCTAATTCGCAGAAAAGTATTCTCAATTTCTTTACAGAGCTAAAACTTAGAATTTTTTAGTAAATTTTTATGATGATGTTATCTCTGTAGAAAGAGTTTTAAAATCACGTTTTATAAAAATTCTTAAAGGATGTTTTTTGATTACTCTCAATAAAGCTTCAGTAAATTGAAGCTTTATTGATCTCTTTTTTTAATTTGCACGTTCATCTATAGGAACATAGTCACGCATAGCATAGCCTGTGTAGAGTTGTCGAGGACGACCAATTTTTTGTGCAGGGTCTTCAATCATTTCTTTCCATTGTGCCACCCACCCGACACTGCGCGCCAATGCAAAAAGGACAGTAAACATTTCAGTTGGAAAACCTAGAGCTTTTAATGTAATGCCGGAATAGAAATCAACATTGGGATAAAGCTTTTTCTCAATAAAATATTCATCACTTAAGGCAATTTTTTCAAGCTCTATTGCAATATCAAGAAGAGGGTCATCTTGAATGTTGAGTTCTTTTAAAACTTTATGACAGGTTTTTTGCATGATTTTTGCACGTGGATCATAATTTTTATAGACACGGTGCCCAAAGCCCATAAGGCGGAAAGGATCATTTTTATCTTTTGCACGTGCAATAAATTCAGGAATTCTTTTAATAGAACCTATTTCTTGTAGCATTTTTAGACATGCTTCATTGGCACCACCATGTGCTGGTCCCCAAAGGCATGCAACTCCTGCTGCAATACAGGCAAACGGATTAGCACCCGAGGATCCAGCAAGACGTACCGTAGATGTAGAAGCATTTTGTTCATGATCTGCATGAAGGATAAAGATTTGATCCATCGCCCGAGCAAGCACAGGGTTTGTTTTATATTCTTCACAAGGAACTGCAAAGCACATATGGAGGAAATTTGCAGCATAATTAAGATCATTACGTGGATAAACAAATGCTTGTCCGATACTGTATTTATAGGCCATAGCAGCAAGCGTTGGAACTTTTGAGATAAGACGAACAGAAGCAATCATTCTCTGGTGAGGATCTGTAATATCAATAGAGTCGTGATAGAACGCAGACATAGCGCCAAGGCAGGCAACCATGACGGCCATAGGATGAGAATCACGACGGAAGCCATGGAAGAAGCGTGCAAACTGTTCGTGTACCATGGTATGCTGCATAATACATCGATCAAATTCATTTTTTTCTTGCTGTGTTGGGAGTTCACCATAAAGTAAAAGATAACAACTTTCGAGAAAGTCTCCTTTTTCAGCCAATTGATCAATAGGATAACCACGATAAAGCAATATACCTTTATCACCATCGATATAAGTAATTTTTGATTCACAAGAAGCTGTTGAAGTAAAACCAGGATCATAAGTAAAAATATCGGTTTTTTTGTAGAGAGAAGCAATTTCAATGACTTCAGGTCCACTCGTGCCTTTACGCAAGGGAAGCTCTACTTTTTTATCATTCACAATAATATATGCGTTATTCTCAGACATTCGGTATTCCTTTCAGATCCTTCACTTCTAAAAATTAAGACTCTGCTTCATCAGAGTGGGGGATGTATAACTGAAGCTTTTCTTACTTATATTAAGGGTAGATTGCCTCTAAAAGTGAGTACATGCAATCTAAAAATATTTCCTTATTGATCATTATTACTCAATAAGAAATGTATTTCAATGATATAACATAAAAAACTCTTTTAGGGCGCGTTGAGATATCTGTATAGATCCTTATTTGAGGAAATATACTCAGTGCACATCATGGGCATATTGTTGTGATAAGTTGGTCCTTGATGCGATGAAGGGATTCATCGCGTCCTAATAAAATAAGAATATCCAAAACACCTGGTGATGTTGCACATCCTGTAAGAGCTGCGCGAAGTGGTTGGGCGATAGATCCAAATTTGAGATTCTGTGTTTGGACAAAAGAGCGAAGTGTTTCATCTAGAGTTTTTGTATCCCAAGAGGGGCACGCTTTCAGAGCAAGATAAAGATCGTTTAAAATGGTTCGTCCATTTTTATCTAAGAGCATTTGAGCTTTTTCATCAAGTTGTAAAGGTCGTTGCGTAAAAATGAAGGAGGCATTGTCAATCAGTTCGCACAGTGTTTTTGAACGTTCTTTCAAATGCGGGATTGCTTTTAAAAATTGAACACGGCGTTTTTCATCAAGTTTTTCAATAATTTGTGCTCCCCTATCGGTTTCTGGTAGAATATTAAGAGCGGCATCAAAAAGTTCTTGATCATTACTCATACGCATATAGTGTCCGTTGATGGAATCGAGCTTTTTGAGATCAAAACGAGCAGCACCTTTGTTAATATCCTCAATATCAAACCAAGAAATCATATCTTTAAGTGACATCAGTTCGTCATCACCATGACTCCAACCTAAACGGACAAGGTAATTGCGCAAAGCAGCAGGAAGATATCCCATTGTTCGGTAGGCATCAACACCGAGCGCACCATGTCGCTTTGATAATTTTGCACCGTTTTCACCATGGATAAGAGGAATATGGGCCATAACAGGAATGTCCCATCCCATTGCTTTAAAGATAATCGTTTGTCGGGCTGCGTTGGTAAGATGATCGTCACCACGTATAATATGTGTGATGCCCATATCATGATCATCAACGACAACAGCATGCATATAGGTAGGCGAACCATCAGAACGCAAAATAATGAAGTCATCGAGATCTTTATTAGGAAAACGGACATCACCTTGAACGCGATCATGTACAATCGTTTCTCCATCTTGAGGGGCTTTGATGCGAATAACAGGCTTAACACCTTTAGGAGCTTCAGAACTATCACGGTCGCGCCAACGTCCATCATAACGTGGTGGGCGCCCTTCTGCACGGGCTTTTTCACGCATTTCAGCTAACTCTTCAGGTGAAGCATAACAATAATATGCTTTACCATTCTTGACCAACTGTTCAGCGATTTGGCGGTGACGTTCTGCACGTTCGAATTGCGAAATAGGGGCGCCATCGTAACTAAGACCCATCCAGTGCAAGCCATCTATAATGGCTTTTACAGCTGCTTCTGTTGAACGCTCTCGGTCTGTATCTTCAATTCGTAAAAGCATTTTTCCACCGGTATGTTTTGCATAAAGCCAATTAAAAAGAGCAGTACGAGCACCACCAATATGAAGGAAGCCAGTGGGTGAAGGGGCAAAACGAGTAATAACAGACACGAATATTTTCCTTTAAACTAAGATATTACTTATGGAATTTTATAGAAAAGTCATGTTAGCATAAGTGATGGGGCGTGCAATAGCCGTATTGCGAGTTAAAGTGGGGGACTGATGTTTTATAAAAGTAAAGAGGGTTTATCCGAAAAATCTGTTACAGAAGGAAAAAAGCCATGTCAGATAGGGCAGAGTGTTTTTTCTAGATATGATGATGCAAAGAACGGTAGCTATAACCAACAAAAACTTTTTTTATTGACACTCTTAAAAGAAGTAATCATTTTTTTTCGCAAATGGTTAGAAGATTGTATCAATAAAGAAGTTTCTTTTGGTATCCTTTTTTCGCTGATTTTAGTCTTTTTTGCCCTAGGAATCATTTTCTATTTTCATTTAGAGTGGGAACCAAGTTGGGGACAATTGGGGGCGTTGGTCAGTATTTTTCTGGGAATATTCTATGTTGCACGTTTTTATCGAAAAATATGGATTCCCGTGGGGTTTCTGTTTTGTATTATATTGGGTGCTTTAGCGGCAAAAATAGAAACGTGGCGTATTGCAACACCCATGCTAAGCAGTGACATTGTCACTACATTGACGGGAAGAATTGTTTCTATTGAGTCAGGTGCCAAAGGAGGATTTCGTTTAGTTTTGGAGATTTTGAATACAGAAAATCCTGTATTACGCCATAGTCTTCATCGTGTTCGTTTATCGGCAAGATATTTGCCATCTGGCTTAGCGATTGGTGATGGACTGCATGGAAAAGTTAAGATTCGTGCATTCTCTGGGCCTGTGCGTCCAGGAGGCTACGATTTTAGTTTTCATAATTATTTTAAAAGAATTGGAGCACAAGGCGTTTATTTAGAAAAACCAAGAAAAATATTCGTTTCGCAGCCTGATGGAATATTCGCTATCATTCTACAGAAAATTGAAAATTTACGCACGAAGATGACACAAAGAATCCATATAGCCCTTGAAGGAGAAAAGGGGAGTGTTGCAGCTGCCCTCATAACAGGGCAGCGTGCTGGTATTTCAAATGAGACAAATGAAGCATTACGTACAGCTGGATTAGCTCATATTTTATCAATATCAGGTTTACATATGGCGTTGTTAAGCGGCATAGTTCTTTTGAGTATCCGTAGTTTTTTAGCATTTTTTCCAGTTTTTTCTTCCTATTATTCCAGTAAAAAATTTGCTGCTATCGTTGCTTTTATGATAACAGCTTTTTATTTGTTATTGTCGGGCTTAGCAATATCAGCGCAAAGAAGTTTTGTGATGATTGCTGTTATGTTGGTTGCTATATTGTGTAATCGCTCTGCTATAACAATGCGTAATTTTTCCATTGCAGGGTTGATAACTCTAGCGATGACACCCCATGAAATATTAGGTCCTAGCTTTCAAATGTCCTTTTCTGCGACTGCTGCTTTGATCGCTTTTTTTGATTGGTGGAGTGGAAGATCATTTTTTCGTAAAAGAAAAACAACTCCCTCTTATGTTGGAGGAGGAGTGATAAATTTTGTTTTCTCATCGATGCTTTCAACATGTGCTTCTTCCTTTGTTGCAGGGAGTGCAAGTGGAATTTATGCTGCTTATCATTTTTCTAATATGGCATCTTTGAGCATTATTAGTAATGCTTTTGCTTTGCCTGTCATCTCAATTTTTGTCATTCCCTTTGGATTAATCGCAGTTCTTGCAATGTTAGGAGGATTCGAATGGCTTCCTCTTCAAATTATGGGTTTTGGAGTTGATCTTGTAATAAAGATTGCACATGCTATCAAGGCTATTTCTCCTGATTTGAATCCTGGTTTTATGCCGTTATCAGCGTTAGTTTTATTGAGTATAGGCTTGGTTGGACTGACTTTTTGCAAAACACCCATCCGGCTCTTTTTTAGTTTGTTTATTTTGGCAGGTATTTCTATTTGTGTAATGCATTCACCTGTACAACTGATTATAGCAGATAATATGCGTCTCGTGGGCGTTATCCATGATAAAAAATTATATATTGATCGTTACCATATTTCTAAGTTCACGACATCCATATGGAAAAAGTCATTTCGTGTGAATGAAACGATTAAACCAACAAAATATGGTCCTTCGTTGCACGGACAATTTATTTGTGATTATCATGTATGTACATCTTTATTGGATAATGGATTAAAAGTGATCGTTTTACAGAGAGAAACAGATCAATGTGTAGAGGCAGATATTATCATTCAGACATTTGTGATGCATAATCCAACTTGTTACAAGAAGGCAAAAATAATATTTATGCCTCAACAATTGTTATCACGAGGAAGCGTTATGATGACCAAAGGTGGAGATATTATTTGGTCTTCTCTAGGGTTTCATAGACCATGGAATATGCACAGACAGCATTCATAAAAACATATAATCGGTCATATTTTGCTTCACATTTGGATAATGGCAAAACAAAAAATAACAGAAGACTTTTCTCATAATATTTTACGGTATTTAGATTGGTAATTTTATCAACGTCATTGAAACGAGATAATAATCTACAGTTTTCTAGAAATAGATGATTTTTTATATCTGATCATTTTAATTTTTTCAAAAAAATTGATATGTGCATCTTTGTGCATCCTATTGATAGCACAAGATAAATCAAAAATTCTTATTGAATGAAAAAAATGCTAACAAATCTTCTCAAAGAAATAAAAAAGATAATTGTTGATTATTCTATTTTATTCTTATCATATATTTCTATAACGGGTAACATCTCTTCAAGCAAAAGATGATGGTAAATTTAAATAGATTGCGTCAAGAGGTTATCTTTTATTATCATTATTATCGGTGGTAATAGGGGTGATAAATGCTGCTTATACGGATAGAAGGCAAAGTCATTCATGAATGTTCAGCAGTTAAAAAAAATGGCAGCTATTAAAGCGCTTGAGTTTGTTGAAGATGGTATGCGGCTTGGTATCGGATCTGGTTCGACAGTCAATGAATTTATTCGTCTTCTAGGTGAGCGTGTTGCGGATGGTTTGCGTGTGACTGGTGTTGCTACTTCAAGATATTCTGAACAACTCTGTCATAAGTTTGGAGTGCCTGTTAGCACTTTAGAACAAATACCTGAGCTGGACCTTGATATTGACGGAGCAGATGAAATTGGTCCTGAGATGATGCTCATTAAAGGGGGAGGGGGAGCATTGTTGTATGAAAAAATTGTAGCATCGGCATCTCGTGCAATGCTTGTTATTGCGGATGAAACAAAGGTGGTAAAAAGACTTGGTGCTTTTGCACTACCAATTGAAGTTAATCCATTTGGTATCCACACAACATGCAGAGCCATTGAAAAAGTCGCTGATGATTTAGGGCTTTCTGGGAAAATTTCATTGCGAATGAATGGAAAAGATCCTTTTGAAACAGATGGTGGCCATTTTATTCTTGATGCATTTTGGGGCTGCATTTTGCAACCAAAACCATTATCGGATGCACTTCTTGCTATTCCTGGTGTTGTTGAGCATGGCCTTTTTTTGGGGTTGGCTTCACGTGCAATTGTCGCTATGGCTGATGGACAAATAAAAGTTTTAGAACCGTTTGATTTTTAGAAAAGGCATTTACATGATGATATGTTAGCACAGTAAATAAAGGGTCTTAAAGATTTTAGGTAGAATAACGAATTAAAATTATAATTAGCTATCGGGGTAATCATTAAATGAAAATAATATTTTCTTTTCAGCGTTTTGTCGTATATTTTGGTGTAATTGCTATTTTTTTTGTAAATGTTGGAACGGTTTATGCACAAGGTGTGAGTGATCAACATTTGGATTCAGCGCGAAAGGCAATCAGAGCTATTCATGCAACGGATCAATTTGATAGTTTTTTACCAAATGCGGTCCATGATTTCAAAAATGAACTGATCAGCGATGATCCGAATTTAGCAACAGCTATTTCTGATATTGTTGATAAGCAGGCGCTTGCTTTAATTAAAAGGCGCTCTGATCTAGAAAAAGAGATTGCTCATGTATATGCAAAATATTTTACTCAAAAAGAGCTTGATGCGATAACAACATTTTATAATTCTGATACCGGTAAAAAGTTTTTGACAGAAGTTCCCAATATTGCACGTGATTCTTATTCAGCATTTGATATATGGCGTACTGCTCTTATGCGGGATCTTGTAGAAAATGTGAAAAAAGAGATGTCTGAAACACTTAATTTGAATAATTCTACTATGCCTACAAATATGCCAATAAAATCAGAATCTTCAGAAAATAAAAAATAGCTTGATCGATATCATGACAACAATGGGCAATTTCTGATTTTTTTTATAGCGGCGGTTTTCCCGCCGTTTTTAATATTTTAATGAGAGTAGGTCTTTTTAGAATACTGCTTTATAAAAAATGCTTCTTCAAAAGAAAAAAAGACTTTCATTTGATAATAAAAGACCTTAGCCTACTCTTGCAGCTATATAAGAAGGAATAATTCGTGGGCTCTTTTGATTTTGATTTATTTGTTATTGGAAGTGGTTCTGGTGGAGTGCGTGCAGCACGGCTTGCTGGAGGTCTTGGCAAGCGGGTCGCTATAGCAGAGGAATATCGTATAGGGGGCACTTGTGTTATTCGTGGTTGCGTTCCCAAAAAACTTTATGTTTATGCATCACAATATGTAAAAGAATTTAAGAAAAGTGTTGGTTTTGGGTGGGAATATGCGGATCCAATTTTTAGCTGGGAAAAGTTGGTTGCAGCTAAAAATAAAGAAATATCAAGGTTAGAAGGGCTGTATCGTAAGGGATTAGAAAATAACAATGTGCATATTTATGAAAGTCGTGCTACTTTTATAGATGATCACACATTAGAGCTTTCTGCCACGGGTGAGCGGGTAAGTGCAGAAAAAATTTTGATTGCAACGGGAGCAAAATTTGCACAAAATACTCCCATAGAAGGTGGTGAATTTTGCCTTACTTCTAATGAGATTTTTGACCTTGATCAACTCCCAAAATCAATAGTCATTGTTGGTGGAGGGTATATTGGTGTTGAATTTGCTAATATTTTTCATGAATTAGGTGTAAAAACAACACTCCTCCATCGGAGTGATTTAATCCTTCGTAATTTTGATCATGATTTGCGGCAATTGCTCAGCGATGCAATGATTGAAAAAGGGATTTCTATTCTCTACGGAATAACAATTTCTAAAGTGCAGGCTGCAGAAAATTGTTATGAAGTTGTTTTATCAAATGGGAAAATAATCAGTGCCGATCAGATTATGTTGGCTACGGGGCGTGTACCAAATACAACGGGTTTAAGACTTGATAGGGCAGGTGTTCAAGTGGATGAATTTGGTGCAGTTGTTGTTGATGAGAAAATGACAACAAATATCCCCCATATTTGGGCTGTTGGTGATGTAACAGGTCATATTCAATTAACACCTGTTGCGATTCATGATGCAATGTGTTTTGTTAAGACAGCATTTGAGAATATTCCCACAACACCTGATTATGATTTAATTACAACAGCAGTTTTTTCACAACCAGAGATTGGAACGGTGGGTCTTTCAGAAGAAGAGGCGGTAAAGCGTTATAAGCGTCTTGAAATTTATCGTACAGTTTTTCGTCCTATGCGTAATGTTCTTTCTGGTAGTTCAGAGAAAATGCTTATGAAACTCATTGTTGATGGTGAAAGCCGTATTGTTGTGGGCGCTCATATTTTAGGGGAAAATGCTGGTGAGATGGCACAGCTTATAGGGATATCTCTCAAGGGTAAGCTGACGAAGGATATCTTTGACGAGACGATGGCAGTGCATCCAACGATGGCAGAAGAATTGGTAACAATGTATAAACCAAGTTATATATATGAAAATGGGAAGAAAATAGAAAGTTAAACAGCATATATTATGGTAAAAAGTTTTTGAGATGCTAATCTTTAAGCTTAATCTTTAGAGAGAGTGTAATGATAAAAGAATGGGCGCCTGACACTTGGAGAACAAGGCCAATTAAACAAGTTCCGACTTATCCGGATAAGTCTATGTTAGAAGATGTTGAGCGAAAACTGAGAAGCTATCCTCCTTTAGTTTTTGCCGGTGAAGCACGTGATTTAAAAAATGAATTAGCAGCCGTTGCGAAAGGCCAAGCTTTTTTATTACAAGGTGGTGATTGTGCCGAAAGCTTTGCAGAACATGAAGCTGATAATATCCGTGATTTTTTTCGCGTATTTTTGCAAATGGCGATTGTTTTAACCTTTGGTAGTTCTAAACCGGTTGTTAAGATTGGTCGTATTGCTGGTCAATTTGCAAAGCCTCGCTCTTCTGATATAGAAAGAAAAGAGGGGGTTGAATTTCCTGCTTATCGTGGGGATATTATTAATGGCATTGAATTTGAAGCCGGTTCTCGTATTCCAGATCCGCAACGGATGTCTATGGCTTATCGCCAATCTGCGGCAACACTTAATCTATTGCGTGCTTTTTCACAAGGTGGCTATGCTAATTTAGAAAATGTTCACACATGGATGTTGAGTTTTGTTTCTAACAGTCCGCAGGGGGAACGTTATGAATTATTGGCAGAGCGTATTTCTGAAGCAATTGATTTTATGCGTTCTATAGGGATTACATCCAAAACACATTCTTCATTGCGTGAAACATCTTTTTATACCAGTCATGAAGCACTGTTGCTTGGTTATGAAGAGGCTTTGACTCGGATTGATTCAACTTCAGGAAATTGGTATGCAACATCTGGTCATATGTTATGGATTGGTGACCGTACGCGTCAGATTGACCATGCTCACGTTGAATATTGTCGCGGCATTAAAAATCCTATAGGATTAAAATGTGGTCCTTCCATTGAGTCTGATGAGCTTTTAAAATTAATTGATATTTTAAATCCTGAAAACGAGTTGGGGCGGCTTACTCTCATTACGCGCTTTGGTTATGATAAAGTTGAACGTTATCTGCCTAAACTCATCCGTGCCGTTGAACGCGAGAAGCGTGCGGTTATATGGTCATGTGATCCAATGCATGGCAATACAATTACTGCCAATGGTTATAAGACGCGTCCCTTTGATTATGTTTTAAAAGAAGTAGAGAATTTTTTTGCAGTGCATCGTGGAGAAGGAACTTATCCAGGGGGCATTCATATTGAGATGACAGGTCGTGATGTTACTGAATGTACAGGAGGGGCGCATGCCATTTCTGTGGACGATCTATCTGATCGTTATCATACGCAATGTGATCCTCGGCTAAATGCAGATCAAGCGTTAGAATTGGCTTTTCTTGTTGCTGAACTCCTTAAAAAAAATCGTGCGACTGACTCGTTAGCAATTGCTGCTGAGGGGTAGGCAAAAATTTACTTAATATTTTTTTAGGTCATTATGGCAGAAGAGAATTTTTAAAAAAGTGATATTTCCGATGATGAAGAATAAAGTTGTGGTTGCTAAACTGATGAAATGATACAAAGGCTTATGAAAAATGATTTTCGGGTATCAATTGCCCAATTGAATCCTATTGTCGGTGATGAAGAGGGGAATTTTTCTTTAGCTGTCATGGCGCATCAAAAGGCCAAAGAAGAGGGGGCTGATCTTGTTTTATTCACGGAACTTTTTATAAGCGCTTATCCGCCGGAAGATCTTGTTCTAAAACCTGCTTTTACAAAAACATGTGAAGAGACTGTTGAGAAATTAGCAAAGATAACCGTAGGCGGACCAGGAATTGTCATTGGTCTTCCATTAAGGCGCAATGGTAATATTTACAACGCTGTCATGGTTCTTGATGAAGGGAGAGTCATTGCCGAAAGTTTGAAGTTTGATTTACCTAATTATGCTGAATTTGATGAAAAGCGTTTATTTTCTTCAGGTCCACGTCCTCAGCCTATTGTCTATCATGGAATCAAATTAGGAATAGTCATTTGTGAGGATCTTTGGAATGATTCCTCTCTTAGTACAGAGCTTAAAGATAAAGGAGCGGAAATTATTCTTGTCCTTAACGGATCTCCCTACTATCGTAATAAAACTTTAAAACGTATAGATGTTATTCATACGCAAGCTCTACAATCTGGAGTGCCAATTATCTACGCTAATCAAGTAGGTGGTCAAGATGAGCTCGTTTTTGATGGTGGGTCTTTTGCCTTGAATGGACAAGGCAAAAAGATATTTCAAATGAAACACTTTGATAGCCATATTGCTTTAAGCCATTGGCAAAAAACAACGACGGGATGGCACTGTATTTCAGGTCCTAATGAAAGTCTTCTCAATGGATTAGCGGCTGATTATCAAGCTTGTGTTTTGGGGTTGAAAGATTACGTTAATAAAAACGGCTTTAAGGATGTTATTCTTGGTCTTTCAGGAGGAATTGATTCAGCCCTGTGTACGGCAATGGCGGTGGATGCTCTTGGTGCTGAGAGGGTTCGCACCATTATGATGCCCTATCATTATACTTCGCAAGAATCATTAAAAGATGCTAAAGAATGTGCACAACTTTTAGGGTGTCTTTATGAAATCATACCGATTGAGCAAGCTGTTGAAGCTTTTCTTGAAACAATGGCACCTCTTTTTTTAGGGTTACCCCCTGATATAACAGAAGAAAATCTTCAAAGTCGTATACGTGGTACAGTTTTAATGGCTCTTTCAAATAAATTCGGTTCAATGGTGGTAACGACAGGCAATAAGTCAGAAATGGCTGTGGGATATGCAACACTGTATGGTGATATGAATGGCGGGTTTAATCCTATAAAAGATATTTATAAAATGCAGGTTTATGCATTAGCTGAGTGGCGCAATAAAAATCACTTGCACAATTTAAGAGGACCAGAAGGGATTGTCATTCCATCCAATATTATAGAAAAAGCGCCTTCTGCAGAGCTGCGAGAAAATCAAAAAGATGAAGATTCTCTTCCGCCTTATCCTATTTTAGATGATATATTACAATCTCTTGTAGAAAATGACATGAGTATTTGTGATATTGTTAAACGTGGACATTCACGAGAAACTGTTGCGAAAGTTGAACAGCTTCTTTATGGTGCCGAATATAAAAGGCGTCAATCTGCGCCTGGTGTAAAAATCAGTTATAAAAATTTCGGACGCGATCGTCGCTATCCCATAGTCAATCATTTTCGCGATAAAAATTGAGTATTATTTTATGGTTAAAGTTCGTTTTGCTCCCTCTCCAACAGGTTATATTCATATTGGCAATATCCGTATTGCGCTTTTCAACTGGCTTTATGCGCAAGCGTATAAGGGAGAATTTATTTTACGCTATGATGATACAGATATTGAACGTTCTAAACAAGAATATATCGATGCTATTGCTGTTGACCTTGAATGGCTTGGTATTCAACCAGATGCAATTTATTACCAATCCAAGCGATTTAATCGATATGATGAAGTGGCAGAAATTCTCAAACAACGTGGTCTTCTTTATCCTTGTTATGAGACAACAGAGGAATTAGAGCGGCGTCGTAAAATCCAGCTTTCACGCAAATTGCCTCCTGTTTATGACCGTGCAGCATTGAAGTTGACAACAGAAGAGAGAAAAAACTTTGAATCACAAGGTCGTAAACCCCATTGGCGTTTTCTTCTTCCTAATTTTGAAAGTGATCCTTTACACACAAAGCGAACAGAAGTTTGCTGGAATGATGCAATAAAGGGAAAGCAGACGATTGATTTAGCTTCTCTTTCAGATCCTGTTCTTATTCGTGAAGATGGAACCTATCTTTATACATTGCCGTCTATTGTTGATGATGTAGATATGGCTATTACGCATATTATTCGTGGGGATGATCATATTACAAATACAGGCGCTCAAATTGCTCTTTTTAAAGCTCTTAATGCAGAATTACCGGTTTTTGCTCATACCAATTTATTGGCGACAGTTTTAGGAAAAGGATTTTCAAAACGTAATAATGATCTTTCTATTCGTTCTCTACGGGAAGAAGGATTTGAATCTATAGCTGTTCAATGCCTTGCCGTTTTGATTGGGACATCGCAAAATGTGCATCCCTATCCCAATCAAGCTGCGCTTTTAGAGCATTTTAATCTCCAAGATACGTCAAGATCCGTTGCAAAATTTGATATTGCTGATCTTCTTGCTTTGAATAGTCATCTTGTCCATGAGTTAACCTATGAGGAAGTAAAAATGCGCCTTAAAAAACTTTCTATTGAGGGAGATAAGGCGGAATATTTCTGGAACGCGATAAGAAGCAATATTAATAAAGTCAATGATGCTGTTTTTTGGTGGAAAATCATTCATGATGAACAGAATTTTGATACAGTAGCACTAGAGGATCGTGCTTTTGTGCACCAATCACTCGATTTCTTACCTGAAGGTGCTTTGAATGAGGAAAGTTGGAAAATTTGGACAACAGCATTAAAAGAAAAAACAGGTCGAAAAGGAAAAGCTTTATTTATGCCATTACGTCAGGCACTTACGGGCATGGATCATGGACCTGAAATGGGAAAAATTTTGCAGCTTTTAGGGCGTGAAAAGGTAACGGAAAGGCTCTCTAGGAAATAAGAGCGGATTTTTTAAAAGTATTTCGTTCATTTCACTCTTAAAGAGAGTAAAGAACGGGTTTATTTACACGTTTTTATAAGCATGAAAGCAGGAATATCATCACCAAATCCAATGGGTGTGTAATTCTTATTTTTTCGTGAGCGTTGTTGCTCAGATGGCTTCTCCTTATTATTTGCATTTTTGATATATTCTATTTTATTCTCTTCTACAGATTTTTTAGTGTGAACAACAGGCTCTTTTGGAGCAGTTTTCTTTGATGGTTTTGAAGATTTTTTCTTTACAACAATATCTTCTGTTTGATCATCAGCTATTAAAGTTGAGAGATCTCCATTGAGCCATTCAATTTTTTCATTACTCATTTCTTCGATGGCATTGATATATTTTTGATCAGCTTTTGTGACAATTGTAAAAGCTTTTCCGCTGCGATTTGCACGCCCTGTACGACCAATTCGATGGATATAGTCTTCAGCATGTGTAGGAACATCATAGTTAAATACATGACTTACAGCTGGAATATCGAGTCCACGGGCAGCAACATCAGAAGCAACAAGAAGTGTAAGTTTATTATTTTTAAAATCAGCTAGGGTGTTCATGCGCGAATATTGGTCCATATCTCCATGAAGTGCCCCTACATTAAAGTTATGTTTGATGAGCGATCTAAAAAGTTCAGAGATATCTCTCTTTCGATTACAGAAAATGATTGCATTTTGAAGCTCTGCACCTTCATTTTGGATAAGCTCTCGTAAAACCGCTCTTTTATCCCATGATTTATTTCCAGATTTGACAAGCCGCTGTGTAATTGTGGTTGCAGTTGAGGATGCTTTTGTAACTTCAACAGATACAGGAGAATGTAAAAATTGTTTCGTTAGTTTTGTAATTTCTGGCGCCATTGTTGCAGAAAAGAACAAAGTTTGACGCGTAAAAGGAGTTAGCTTACAGATGCGTTCAATATCAGGAATAAAGCCCATATCCAACATGCGATCAGCTTCATCAATCACAAGGATTTCAACGCCCATCAGGAGCAGTTTACCGCGCTCGCAATGATCAAGAAGGCGCCCTGGTGTTGCTATAAGAACATCAGCTCCCCGTTCAAGTTTGCGATCTTGGAGTTCAAAAGAAACTCCACCAATCAAAAGAGCAACATTTAAACGATGATTTATTCCGTATTTATCGAAATTTTCTTCAACTTGAGCTGCAATTTCTCTTGTTGGTTCTAAGATGAGCGTACGGGGCATTCGTGCTCTTGCACGACCTTTTTCAAGGAGAGTGAGCATAGGCAATACGAAAGAGGCAGTTTTACCTGTTCCCGTTTGGGCGATTCCTAAAACGTCTTTTCTTTGAAGGACATGCGGAATTGTTTCGCTTTGAATAGGTGTTGGAGCTGTATACCCCGCTGATTTCACCGCATTAATAACCTTTGCGGAAAGACCTAAATCATCAAAACTGTTTAAAGATGGTATCATTTTTTTATCAACTGCTCTGTGATTTTAACTGCGTTATCTAAATGATAATTATAACCAATATTCTACACTCTTTAAAAGTGTTAAGATGTTTTTACAAAAAATTAACTATAACAATCATATACACATAAAACGCATAATACAATCATTAATAGCGAAATTGTTCTGATAAAATGCGCTCATCCCATGAATGATTTGAGTCAAAAAGGATTGAAGCTGTTACTTCTGTTGCCATTGAAATAGTAACTGAATGGACAGATTTAACTTCAATATTATCTGCAGCAGCATTTACAGGGCGTTTGTCAGGTTCAAGCATATCAAAGCGCACTGTTACTGTATTGGGAAGCAAAGCTCCATGCCAACGCCGAGGGCGAAAAGGGCTAACAGGAGTGAGGGCCATAAGGGGAGCCATAAGAGGTAAGATAGGTCCTTGTGCTGATAAATTATAGGCGGTTGATCCAGCTGGTGTAGCGACGAGGACACCATCACAACTTAATTGTTCCATGCGTACGTTGTTATCAATGGTGATGCGAATTTTTGCGGCTTGATAAGATTGCCGAAAGAGGGATACTTCATTAATTGCAAGCGCCTCGATAGAATCTTGACATTCAGATTTTGCAATCATGCGCAGGGGATGGATTTCTTTTTTATGTGCGGCAGCAATACGATTGGGCAATTTTTTTTCATGAAATTCATTCATAAGAAATCCTACAGAACCTTGATTCATGCCATAAATAGGTTTGCCTGTGTTCATGACGTCTCGTACGGTTTGTAACATTGTCCCATCACCACCGATTGCAACAACAATATCAGTTTCTTCCAGAGAAGAATGACCATAAACGGAAATTAATTTATGGGTAGCTTTGATAGCCTCCTCAGTTTCTGCGGAAATAAAATGAAAGCGACTTGGTAATGTAGCCATTTAAAAATTATCCTGATACTTATAATTTATGTTGTAACTTATTTATGAGAGTTTTGAAGTTGTAATAAAAGCTCTTTTTATAATAAAAAGAGCATTGAATAAAGAGAAGTTATTTCAAGGTAAAGTATCATTAAAAAGTAAAAGGAGTGCGTCGTTAGATAAATCACAAACAAGTAATTTTTTTATTAGAATGATAATTTAGCATTGAAGCTAAGAGTATGATTAGTTAAAAGACCATAACTGATTTTAATAATCAGTGTGAAGCACCCGTAGCTCAGCTGGATAGAGCGCTGCCCTCCGAAGGCAGAGGTCACAGATTCGAATTCTGTCGGGTGCACCAAATTTTTCAACTTCATATTATCCTAAATAACAATATTACCTAAAAAGAAGCCAATTTCCTCTTTTATGAAAATGGTTATTTGAGTTGTTTATTAAGTTTTTTAGCGAATAAGCAAATGATTTTAAGAGAAGCAAAATTTACGGCTGCGTATATAAATTCTTCGGTTAGTCATTTTGAATATCGAGATAAAAAACAAGATTATCTAAATATGCTTTCAATTTAACTATAAACATTTATAACATAAAAATACATATTAATTCAATATGTTATTGTACAACTGATTTGGCGATGTTGATAGTAGATCGCTAAATATATTGTTTTGAGCATTAAAATAGATAGCTAAATTTTCTTTTATTCTATTTTTGGAGCTAAAGGCTGTTATGGTGAGATGGAACGCAGATGAGAAATATCACCAGTTAAAGGAACAATAAGGAGGAAAAACAACCTTCAAGATTTGAATTGTTTCAAAATGCTGTATTCGGTATGGTTTTGATATGGGTATTTGGTGATTTCTCTATACACCAATATTGCCAGTTATGTTGGATGAGGGATTGTTTACCTTTAATCAACGTTCTTATATACCAAGCGCTAATTATGATGGTTATTTAGTTGGGAGTATGTTCTTTACGTTTGGCAGAATTTGGAATATATTCCTTGCTCCTCGTATGCTATCTTATACAGTATAGTAATGAGTGCACTTAATTATTTCCATGGCGTTAATACTTAGTTCTTTTGATCCGTTTTGCTGCTGGTGTTGCGAGTGTAGCAATGATGGTTTTGGGTTCTATTATAGTCATACAGCATAGCCATATGGGCTGGGTTATTGCTTCGCTTTATGCAGGTGTAGGAGTTGGTATTCTACTACTAGGTAATGAATATGTTATTATTAGTTTGAACAGAGCACTTGATTCAACAAACATTTGGTTTGGAGTTGGCTTAATGTCTGTTCAAAACTTTTAAAAACATATAGGCTTAATTATAACAACTATATTAAGAAACACCTCCGTTATTTCTTCCATTACAAATGAAACCGCTCCTGTTAATAAGAAAAACCATCCAAAATATGAATTGACCAATCAAAAGGATTTCGTGACTGGCATTATATCGCATTCGTACTTTAAGAGATTTTGGTGATGTAAAAAAGGCAATCTAGATGCTTTTATTGAAATTGAAAGCAACCTCTCTCATGATGGCAATTGCTGGGTTGCTGATAATGCCTGTGTTGTAAAATCTGGTCGTGTTTATGAAAATACAAGGGGCTATGGCAATACTGCCATTGGGGGCTATGTCTATGGCAATACCCTTATATGTGATAAAACCTATGTGTATTTTGGTGCTCATGTTTATGACAATGCTCATCTTTTTTATAACGGTTGAGTTTATCATTATGCGTGGGTTTATGGGAATGAAAAATTATCCGGTATTGTACGTATTTATAGCAATGCCGCGGTTTATGATCATGCGGTTGTTTAGGCAAGGTTTAGGGCAATGCTAGTGTGGGGTGTCATACTAAGGTCTACGGCTCTGTTTATGGCAATGCCAAGATCTCCTGATTATATCGTGATTAGAGGTAATGTATATGGCAATGCAAGACTTGTTGTGATGATAGTATCTACATAATGTCTGCCTATCATTTACTAACTTTTTAGTAAGTGGTGCTTTAAAATTGACTTGTCTTTAAATCCTTTTATGTGCCCTTAATGAATTAAAACCTATCTTATGATAGTTTCAAATGATTATTTTTTTAAGGTTTAGCTCAAAAAAAGAGTAAACCCCATACCATTCTTTAAACGCATGCAATTTATGTTTATCGATAATTTCAAACGATTACGTTTTTAACAATACGATTTGTGTGTGATAAAAACGTATCATAAAATTTATGAACTGTTATGAATGATAGCTGCTTTTCACTTCATTTGAATGTTTACATGCGTTATAACATTTGCATCATGATTTGCTTTTTGTGGTCTATTCATACATGGTAATTGTTTATAAAAAATGGTCAATTAAATCACGTATAAAAGTGTAGATTTTAAATGGGATTTATATAAAATAATTGCACAAAACCTATTGACTTTGTTGTGTTTTTTTATGAATAAGATTCCATCTCGTTTAGACGTTGCAAAAGAAATCACCAAAGACCTTATTGATAAGATTCTTCTCTTACACGGCGTTATCACTTTTGTTTGCAAAAATCTGCTTCGCTTTTGACTTTTGATATGGATACAACCTCTTTTGAGGTAGAGCAAAGAAATTTTTCATCATGGAGAGTACAACAGTGCTCTTCAAAAATCTTGATTGGTCTGTTGAAAAATTAAAGAGGTAGATAATTATTCAGCACGTTACCAACTACCAGATTGTGAAGTACAAATTCTTTATAATGACGCAATTATCAAAGGTTATCCGCAATTTGATTTTGGAGTTTCGATTACGACTGGTATTTTAGCTGCTGCCTGCGTGGTAATTGATCCCTATCAATTCTCAGCACTTACAAGATCTACAGCTTGATTTTGATAAAAAGGGGTGGAGAGTTTGTGAAGAAGAAATATAATGCAGATTGGTTGGAATTAAGCTTGATTATGTTTTGAAATAGGCGATAGAAAAAATTGATCTTCATAAATGCTTTTATTCCAGATATGGAGCACCACCTTGGCGATAGAGTGAAGTTGGAGGCACATAAAGGTTATCAAGGTATATGATGCAGATTATAGCTTACTTCATATTTGTGCACTGTCTTTATTGGGTGATGTTGCAACCTTACAATCTTATTATCAAAGTTTCAGTGCAGAGGATCATTTAGGCTTTGATGAAAATACCCAACAGATTCATCTGAACGTGCATTGGCTTTAGTCAAAGAAGTGGTGAAATCTAAGCAGCTCAGCTACGCTTTAATTAAAAAGTAGCAAAAATATGAGCTATCTAGAAGAAAAACAAAGTTCTTAATAAGGGCCTTTCCAGAGAGGTTGAGTCTCATTCTTGGAAGGAAAAAAATAGCTAAATTTATCGAAACAAAAGATAAGGAATAGCTCCTTAAGAAATATCAAGAAGATCTAAAAAGATTATAGGAGCCAGAGTCTGGTTTAAAGTTGCCATCATCAGTTGAGTGAACTCAACAATGGTGGAGTTTTATCCATTGGCGGAAATCTGATGTTTGAAAGAGGCTTTCTTGATATAAAGGTAATATTGTAATAAATAATTATTATAAATCAATATGTTGTATATATTCATTGTTTTTTAGATTAATGACCATTGACAAATAATTTTGCATCATTTTCTCTCTTCCAGCTTTTTGTCAATCATCAATGAAAATTTTTTGTAATGGAAAGTTCATTGATAACATAACTTTTGTATGTTCATTATTTTACGCTTAAAAAAATATAAAAATAATGAAATGCAATTGAGTTATCAACTTCTTATTTTTTTCAATTTTTAATCATAAAAAAATCTTTTTATTCGTTTTGCTTATAAAAAGAATTAGTTTTTTTCTGGTGATACAAGTGGAGAAATAAGGATTTTAGATATGTTTCGGCGTTCCATTTCAATCACTTTAAAGTGTAAACCATCAGTTTCAAAGCTTTCTCCCTCATTTGGTAAATGACCAAACTGCCAAAGCATAAAGCCTGCCAGAGTCGTATAACGATCTGCTTCATCCACAAGGTTACGCCCAAGATAACCACTTAAACGGCGGATATCAGCATATCCCTCAACAAGAAGACTGCCATTTTCAAGTTGTTCTGCGATCATGAGTTCTTCATCGTCATCAGGAAAGTCTCCTGCAATAGCTTCAAGAATATCGGTTGGTGTTGCAATTCCTTCAAAAGATCCATGCTCATCAACAATAATTGCAAGCTGAATCGAAGAATGACGTAATTGCTCCATCAATCGTAAAACACTTGTGTTTTCATGAACAACGAGGGGTTCTCGCATAGCTTTTTTCCAATTAATCTTTTTTCCCTCAGCCAAATTCAAAAGAAGATCTTTTGTCAACGCAACGCCAACAAATTCATCCACTTTTTCACGCGCAAGAATTAAGCGGCTATGTTTAACCTTTTGTAATTCTTCACGCATTTCATTTTCATCAGCATTTAAATCTAACCACTCAATTTCATTACGCGGCGACATGATAGAGCGAACAGGGCGATCAGCTAAATCGAGAACACCACGAATCATCTCCTTTTCTTCTGGTCTAAACAACTCAGATGCTGCGGCCTGTTCAGCAATAACATCTACAGTCTCAGCAAGGTGACTATCTTTGCTTCCTCCTCCTAAGAGCCTCAAAACAGCATCAGCTGTTCTACTGCGTAGATCATTCGTTTTAATCATTTTTTCACGGTTACGACGTCCAATTTGATTAAAAACTTCGATGAGAACAGAAAAACCAATAGCAGCATACAAATACCCTTTTGGAATATGAAAACCAAACCCTTCAACAATGAGAGTAAAACCAATCATCATCAAAAAACCAAGACAAAGGATTACAATAGTGGGATGACGATTAATAAAACGCATAAGAGCACCAGATCCGCACATCATTACTCCCATAGCAGCTATGACTGCGATATACATAACTGCTGCCTGCTCTTTTGCAATCATACCTGTTGCGGTAATAATACTGTCTAGTGAAAAAACGGCATCCAGCACCACGACTTGGACGATTACTTGCCAAAAAACAGCATAACCAAGGCCTGTTTTTCTTTCATGTGATACCCCTTCTAACCTTTCATGTAATTCTAGCGTTCCCTTTGCTAGCAAAAAGGCTCCACCACCGATTAAAATAAAGCTATGCCAACTAAATACAAAAGATGAAAGTGAAAGAATGACCCTATCGAGTCTCATAACCCATCCAATAACTGTAAGAAGGAAAAGCCGCATAATTAATGCTAAAGTAAGACCTATAAAGCGTGCGCGGTCACGCAAATGCAGTGGCAATTTTTCAGCTAAAATTGCAATAAAGATAAGGTTATCTATTCCTAAAACAATTTCGAGAAAAACCAGCGTGATCAAACCAAACCACGCATGGGGATCAGTGATCCATTCCATCATTCCTTACCTTTTATAAGCTTAAAAGCGCGCGATTGACAAAAAAAATTCATAGGCTTTTATTCGTATATTGGATCATGAACATTGTATGTAAGAAAACTTATATTCAAAGAAAAAAACAACACAATATTGCTTGAATGCATGTGATTGCTGATAAAACAAAATGATGCCCCATCCCGCTTACAACCACAAGAAGGTCCCTCTAAATTTTGCTCGGGCATTATGCTCGATAATCCTCTAACTATAGGTTCTGTGTAACAATCAGAACATTTATTTATAAAGCTTCTTATAATGGGTTTATTTTTATATAAGATCAAGTGGTGAATATCATATTTTTAACCTTACAGACAATGAGTTTATATAACAAACAACAAAATATCTGGACATCCATCCTTAGGAGCGTTATAGAAACGCTCATTCTCGTCTTTTGAGAAGCTTATGGGTGATTAGCTCAGTCGGTAGAGCAGCTGACTCTTAATCAGCGGGTCGTGGGTTCGATCCCCTCATCACCCACCATTCTATTTTATACCGTAAATAACTCATTGATTGCGTAAATTTTTTTTAAGATACGAGTTTCTAAATAAAATTGGGCAGTAGGATTTCCCCATATCTGTTTGTTTAAAAGTGAAGATTGTTGATATAGCTTAGTCATCGGTTTTTGTACTTTTTAGGGGACTCAAAAAACTTCCAAAGGACATTTAAAGATCTTTTAATGCGTATTGTTTCTTTTTTTAAAGTCGCAATTGGTAAGGAGAAGCTTCTTACCGACAATTATCTTATTTAAAGGGGTATAAAAATCAACAGTTTTCACTTCTTTTAATATAAATTGATTAAATTTTTTTTGGATTTTTAGCATATTGTTTAAAGACAGAAGAAACTTTGCACTTTAGTTGTATTAGCAGCGTGGATATTTTTTGATAACTCTCCCGCTTAAACAAAAAACTTCTGTAATAATCATCAGTATTCCAAGAGGGTAAATCAAGATAAAATAAAGTATTGAGCGGACATAACAGGAATAAAATTAGATCAGTTTAATTGTTTAAAACTAGTACCTGTTAAACGAAAGACAATAGGCTTTAATGAGGCTTCAAGTTTAAAAATATTAAACTATGAAGTTATGCTATGCTGTCTTTCCGTTAGCTTAACCTCTAAAAATATAAATATTAAGAAAGCCGCTCAGAATCATTATAATATATTGATTTATTATTCTTTTTTTAAACTTTACTATCATAAACTTCTTTTGTTTCAATCCCTCTTATAATGAATCAATTAAAATTATTATTTTTGCATTATAAATGGGATTAACGTGCGGATAAAGACTATTGAAGAAAAGCATAAAAATGATTCTTATTAACGTTCTTAGGCGCCAAAAATTATCACAACATTGGGAAAATAGTATAATGGTGCAGGCTTACTCTTTTATTAAGTATAAAGATGATGTTGCAACAATGACTTTATTATTATACCATTCACGGGTATTGTTGTGTAATGGGGAAGAGCACTGAGAGAGTTTTCTTAAAAAAAATATGTAAATTGGTAACACGATGGTGTCCTGTTCTTATATAGGCACACAAAAAGAAGTAATTGATAACCTTTTATTTATTCAGGTGGTGTCTTGGGGGCTCTTTTCCAATATTGTTGCGCTTCAAAAATGGCGACCACAAATAATGAAATGATGAGCGGTATAATCAAATAAAACATTCTAAAGACAATAAGTGCTGCAATAACATCGGTTGGATTTATATTGGGCATGCCTGTGATGAAGAGAGCTTCAAGAACTCCTACTCCTCCTGCTGGAGCATTAGAGAGAAGAGTTATCGTAAAAGATGCTAGGAAAACACCAAGAACAGAGATAAAATGAATATCTGCGTTGTGTGGGAGAACAGCATATATAATTCCTGCTGCTCCTAAAAGTTCTAGAGGGCTAATGAGAAGCTGTTGAATAACAATTTTCAGCCGTGGATAGGAAAGTTGAATTTTCTTACCCAAGCGTAAGGGTTTTAACTGAAGCCAGCTGCCAAACGTATAAAGTGCTATACAGCTGAGTAAAATTGCTCCAGCTGCTGTTCCTAGCCATTCAGGAAGTTCTTTATGAATGAGGGTGATAATTTCGGGTTGCAGCACCAAAACGATTCCCAAAAGTAAGATTGTACCGATTACAAAAGTAAAAGAGCAAAAACCTACTAATATTGCGATTTCTGTTCCGTTTAACCCTTTCATTTTATAGGCGCGATAGCGTACAACGGCACCAGAAAAAACTGAAGCACCGATATTGTGTGAAAGAGCATAGGTTGTAAATGAACATATAGCGATAAAAATCCAAGAAATTTTATGGCCTAGATGTTGCAATGCAATTCGATCATATCCAGCAAGAGCAGCATAAGCTAGGAGAGAACATAAACAGGCTAATAACCAGTGCTGTGCATTTAAATTGCTCAAGCGCTCCAATACATCCCCAAATGAAATGGCAGAGAGCTTCATGTAAAGAATTCGAATAGATACCAGCATTGCTAAGATACCAATCAATGGCCATATAAATTGCTTTATTTTCACGATTCTGTATCCATTTTATGTTTTCTGTAAATTTTCATGATTGAGCATATTCCTTACAGATCTTCGTTCTGTTATATACTCTATAATGCCATTGGCAATTTCTTCATCATCTGTTACTACAACATCAGCACCTAAATCAATGAGATATGTTGTTTCTGTGTCGGATAATGCATGTGTGATTATTTGGATATCTTTCTTCATATCACGGATATTCACGATACATTCTCCTACTTCAATGGTACTTCGCATTGTAATAACAACTTTATGTGCATTATTTATATTTGCTGCGTTCATTATTTCTTGTTGAATGATATTGCCGCAAATAGCCTCAAAGCCATCTGCAATCGCTTTATCAGAGAGGCGTTTTGATTCTTCTACGATCACTATAGGTTCACCTCTATTTATTAAAGATAATGCAACACACTTACCGATACGACCATAGCCAATAATTACGATATGGTTATTTTTTAAGGTCATCGGTAAAAAATCTTGGTCAGGATCTTGTGGATCAATATCAATAATTGTTTGGGTATTTTGTGAAGATGCAGAATTTTTTTCTAAACGTTTTTTAATTTTATTACAGGCAATGAAAACAAGAGGATTAAGCAAAATAGAAAAAATTGCTCCTCCAAGAATTAAATCATGAGCGTCATTGTTTAAAAGTCCTAAGCTTAAACTTAAACCAGCGAGGATAAAGGAAAATTCTCCGATTTGGGCAAGGCTTGCAGAAATAGTCAAAGCTGTTGCATTAGAATAGCGAAAAGCCTTAACGATGAAAAAGGCAACAGCAGATTTTCCGATTACGATAATGAATAAGGTTGCTAAGAGAGGAAAAAAATGAGTTAAGAGTTTCTCGGGGTCAAATAACATGCCTACAGAAACAAAAAAGAGAACAGAAAAAGCATCGCGCAGTGGTAAAGATTCTTCCGCGGCACGGTGGCTTAATTCTGATTCGCTCATGACCATACCAGCAAAAAAAGCACCAAGAGAAAGGGAAACACCAAATAAATGAGCGGCTCCGAAAGCTACTCCTAATGCAATAGCAAAGACGCTAAGACGAAATAATTCACGTGATCCCGATTGTGCGCTCATTTTTAAAAGCCATGGGATAACGCGTCGCCCAATGACGAGCATAAGTGCAATAAATACAATTACTTTCAGGATGGTGAGACCAAAAATACCCCAAATACTTAAATCCAACCATTGAACAAGAGGATCCAACGCTTCTTTTTTGGTATTGCTGAGAGCACTTGCCAAGGAAGGGATGAGGACAAGTATAAGGACCATTGCTAAATCCTCAATAATCAACCATCCAACGGCAATGCGTCCTTTTTCTGTTTCAATAAGATGACGCTCTTGCAAAGCACGTAGCAGGATAACAGTACTTGCTATGGATAAAGCAAGACCGAAGATCAAACTACCACTGAAGCCCCATCCCATAATCAGACCAAGGCACAAACCTAGAAAAGTAGAAAATGCCATTTGTGCAATAGCAGCAGGGACAGCAATAGCTTTGACAGATAAAAGGTCTTTTAATGAAAAGTGGAGCCCAACACCAAACATCAGCAAAATAATACCAATTTCAGCAAGTTGATTAATGATGACGGAATCTATTTTAAATCCGCCTGTATTGGGTCCCACAATAACACCAGCTAATAAATAGCCTACAAGTGGTGAAATACGTAAACGGCTCGCAATCATTCCCAAGAGAAATGCTAAACATAAGCCTGCAACAATAGTTGTGATAAGTGGTGTGTCGTGGAGCATGGATTATTTACTATTCTTGATCAAAAAGCGAATGAATGAAAACGACTATATTTCTATGAGAAGAGAGGCGAGATGTACCATACGCATTAAAGGGCATTTTTATTTCACTTTGATATTTGCACGATTATTTCGCTCACGCCACCAATTTCCTAGCAGAAGTAAAATAGGAGCAGCAATAAAGATTGAGGATGATGTTGCAATAATAATCCCAAAGACCATGGGTAATGCAAAATTATGAACAGCACTTCCACCCCATATCGCCATGGGGAGCATCGCAAGAATTGTTGTAGCTGATGTAAAAAAACAACGTACAAGAACCTGATTAATTGACAGATCAATCAGCTCGCGCAACGGCATTTTTTTATAAAGACGCATATTTTCGCGCATCCTATCATAGACGACAACTTTATCATTTATAGAATATCCAACAATTGTTAAGAGCGCAGCGATAGCCGTTAAATTAAAATCAAATTGAAATAAAGCAAAAAAGCCAATCATTTTTGTGGTGTCTAGAATGAGAGTGATAATTGCTCCAACGGCAAAGAACCACTCGAAGCGTAACCATATATAGAGAGACATGGCAATAGCCGCAAGAATAACAGCAGTAAAAGCAGCTGTGGCAAGCTCGCCTGAAATTTTGGGACCCACAACTTCTATTTGATCGAATGTGGTATCGGGATAGATATTTTGTACAGCTGTTTTAACCTTATCAATGGCGATGGTTTGTTGTGCTTCGCTACCGCTTTGTTTCTGCATGCGAATTAATACGGTGTTTTCGTTATCAATATTTTGCAAGGAAACTTCACCAACATTAAGAGTAGAAAGCTTGGAACGCAGAGTTGCTAGATCTGCTGGTGCTTTCGTGGTAATACTCATTTGGCTTCCGCCAATGAAATCAATACCAAAATTCAATCCAGGCTTAAAAAAGAGAAAAACTGAAGCCATTGATAAAACAATTGAGACGCCAATACCAATGAAGCGTGCTTTCATAAAGTGGAAAGTTGTGTTTTGTGGCATGATGTTGAAAGCAGAGTGAATATGCAACTTTTTAATTTTCCATTTACGAACGATCCAAATCATGATGATGCGTACAATGGTGATATTTGTAAACATGGAGATGATAATACCAAGCAACATTGTTACGGCAAAACCACGAACGGGACCGGTGCCGAACCAAAATAGTAAGACAGTCGCTATAATTGCCGTAACATTTGCATCAACAATGGTTGCAAAAGCGTGTTTAAATCCACGATCTAGGGCTGCAAAAGCACCCACACCTTTTCGACTTTCTTCACGGATACGTTCATTGATAAGGATATTAGCATCAACGGCAATACCGATGCCTAAAATAATACCAGCAATACCAGGCAGCGTAAGCGTAGCTCCCAAAAGACTCAGTGCAGCAAATGTTAAAATCGTGTGCAGAGCTAGTGCTATATTGGCAATTAATCCCCAAATACGGTAGAGAAGAAAAATAAAAATTGCAACAAGAATAAAGCCAATTATGCCGGTGTAAAGTCCCATTTGGATGGCATCAGCACCAAGATTTGGACCTACGGTTCTCTCTTCAATGACCGTGAGTGGTGCGGGGAGGGAACCAGCACGAAGCAGAGCAGCCAGAGTTGAGGCTTCTTTGGGGTCAAAGTTTCCTGTAATTTGACCTTGTCCATTGGGAATGACACTATTGATGGTCGGAGCGGTTAAAACCTTATTATCCAGAACAATGGCAAAAGGACGGTTAATATTTTGTCGTGTTATATCGGCAAATATTTTTGCGCCAGCGGAATCTAGAGTAAATGAAATAATGGAACGTCCTGGTATTTGGGGGTCAAAACCTGCACGGGCATCTTTCAGGACATTTCCATCTAAAGCAATTTGATCATAAATTGCATAATGTTGTGTTGCATCAGTGTATCCAGGGAGAATAGAAACACCTATAGGGGGATTATTGGGATCCACATTAGAAGGAACAAGATGAAAACTCATCTTAGCGGTTGTTCCTAAAAGATCACGCAGTTGTTTTGGATCTTGTAGGCCAGGCAATTGGACCATAATACGATCATTTCCAACCTTTTGGATGGCTGGTTCTGAAACACCAACTTGATCTATACGACGACGGATGATTTCTAAGCTTTGTTCAATAGCATTGCTTACACGGTCTTTTATACCAGCTTCCGTTAATGTGACGCGGAGAGTTTCATTTTGAGCACTGATCGTGATGTTATGTTCTGTTGTGCCAAAGCTACTGTGTATGGGGGTTATTAATGTTTTCAAAGCAGAGAGTGCTTTTTCAGTTTGCGATGGGTCAGAAATAAGGGCA
Organism: Bartonella sp. CL436QHHD; assembly: GCF_042195105.1. NCBI lineage: Bacteria > Pseudomonadati > Pseudomonadota > Alphaproteobacteria > Hyphomicrobiales > Bartonellaceae > Bartonella > Bartonella sp. CL436QHHD. Next base: position 70,987 of record NZ_JBHINR010000048.1, read on the forward strand.
ATAACGCTATCTTCAACGATACGCACACTTGAGGTGCGGATTTGTTTTTCACGCAATACATTGCGCACATTGCTTAAAACTATATGTAACTGATCGCGTTTTAACGTTTTGCTATCAACCTCGAGCAGGAGAGAAGAGCCTCCTTGAAGGTCAAGACCAAGTGCTACACGGGTGTCGGGTAAGAATTTCGAGTTTTTAACTTGTTCGTGTGAAAATAAATTGGGTAAAGCAACATAAATGCTGCTTAAAAGAATAAAACAATAAAGGGTAGTTAACCAACCAGGTGTACGCATGATATATTCCGCTAATAGGCAATCTAACAGTTATTCAAAGTTAAAAGCACAAGTAAAATAAGATGATCGTTTTTATAATTCAAGGAAGAGAATTAAGTATGTTCATTGGGAGGAGCGCGTTTATTTGAGAAATATTGCGTTTTAACGTTACGAAATCGTGTGTCAACAGCTGGAACCTTTATTAAAAAGAAATCCAATGTTAGGATTCTTTGAACGGTTCTCATAAAAATAGATTCTGCATGGGGTGTTACAAGTTTTTTGTTTTCAGTTGTGGTAGCATTCAACTGATCACACTTATTTTGTAAATCAAATCTATTCGTTTTAATGATATTATTGGTGTGTGATTGTTTGATTAAGTAAGCACGCGTTCCTAAGGTACTCGTCAAGAATACACCTAAACTGGATAGAAAAATCCAGGTTGTCAAAGGAAGAAAATCTTCTTTTTTGCAATAAAGGTGCAAAAAAAACATGCTAGAGTGCCTTCGTTAATCTTATTGAGTTCATATTATTTATCATTCTTTTATCTTATTATCAGTATTATAGGATAAGGGAAAGCTTTTATAAGATTATTCTATAAAAGTTGAAAATAGCTGCTTTATACCATATTTAAAAGAGAGGAATAAAATCCTTTTTGTGCTTGTAAGGTAGATATGTATTCATTTTGTAGAAAAAACATCCACATACTTTTCCTTCTTTTGGGGATTATCTTTGTATTTAATTCTGGTGCATGGGGGAATCGGGGGGCACAAAGTACAATTGTCGAACAAACGATAGCTTCTTATTCAGTTGATGAAATTATTCAACAACAACTGTTGATTATTGAGACTCTTGAAGAAAATACTGAAACTTTAAAAAGAGATTTTGACAGAAAGCCAGAAGATGAGCGTGCTTTAGAAGAATTGCGGTTACGTGCACAAGATATCAGTGAACGTGCTATTGAGGCAGCATTTGTTTTGCGTCCTCCTCTTAATGAGATTAATACACTTCTTGATCAATTAACGGAGCTCCATCGTGACGTGAAAAAACTGAAAAGCTCAGTGAAGGAATATTCTTACTTGATAGAGCAAAAAGCTAAAATTAACAGTATCATGCTTCGTTTTGAAGCAATTTTCTTAGCAGCAAATAGAATAGCTGAACTTTCTATTTCTCAATCTCGGGAGCTTTTTAAACGCACGCTTACGTATAGGCTTGAGTTTTCGATTCCGATGGTTAAAAATCTCGCCCAAAAAACAAAAGAGGCTTCATCAGATTTTCTTTTGTTGTTAGATTCTTGGTGGAATTTTATATTTTATTTCAAGTTTTTACAACTATTTCTTTGCTTTTTAATTCCACTTTTTATTACTTTGGGTCTTTCGTATTTTTCTCAAAAAGTTCTTGTTCATGTGTATTGCCACTTTACGAAGTCTAATGAGGAAATATCTTATTTACAACGCTTATTGATTGCCTTTATTTCAGTTCTCTTACCTTCACTTGTATGTATTCTTTGCGTTTATCTTGTGTTGTTTTTGTTTCGTAGTTTTAACTTAGATCTAGGTAAGCTTACAACAGTTTTTGATATGATAGGTTGTCAAATTATTTTAGTATTTTTAATCAATCGCTTAGCGATTGTTCTTTTATCATCGAATATGCCCCATGTGCGTCTTCTCAGTATTGCACCATCATCTGCTTATCAATTAGTGATTTTACTCACTTCTTTAGGGGGTGTTTTGGCATTTGACGCTGTTCTTGATAGTATTTATGAAATCATTTCAGCGCCTCTATCTTTGACAATTGCTAAAAGTTTTATTGCTGTTTTTCTTGTAGCAATATTGCTGTTTATAATATCATTTGTACCTTTGCGGTTTAGACGTAGGCCTTTTCAAGGAGAAAAAAAAGAGCCATACTTTTGTCCATTTTACATACGCATTCCTCTTATTGGCTTGGGATTACTGCTCTTTGTATTGAATTTTTTAGGTTATGTTGGTCTTGCGCGTTTTATTATGCAGCAAATTATGATTGATGGAGCATTTTTAGTTCTCATGTATTTAGGAATACAAAGCGCTCAAGCACTTGGAACTAAAGACCAATTTATGAAAACAACGGTTGGTCATCTTTTGATGCAGAGGTTTCATTTAGAAGAAAAAACGATGAATCAATTGGGAGTTTTTGTGAGCGTTTTTCTCAATTTATTTGTTGTTATATTTTGTGCAATACCAATTGCTGTACAGTTTGGATTTTCCTATTCTGATTTAAAAGCAGTTTTGTGGCAATCGGTGACCGGTTTTCAGATTGGAAATATTACTCTTTCTTTGATTTCTCTTGTAACAGGAATGATTTCTTTTTGTGTTTGCTGGTTTCTTATTCGCCGATTTATTGGTTGGTTAGATAGTGTGGTGTTGGTTCATGGAGAGTTCGATTCTGGTATACGTAATTCTATCAAAACAGTGATAAGTTATGGAGGCATTGTTGTATCTGCTTTGACGGGATTATCAATGGCAGGTTTGGATCTTAGAAATTTCGCTCTTATTGCTGGAGGACTTTCACTGGGTATAGGTTTTGGTTTACAGAATATTGTCCAAAACTTTGTCTCTGGACTTATTATTTTAGTTGGAAGACCATTTAAAATAGGAGACTATATAGAATCTGGATCAGTAGCTGGTATTGTTAAGCGTATTAGTGTGCGTGCAACGGAACTTGAGACTATTCAGCGTAAGACGATTATTATTCCCAATTCAAGCCTTATTAATAATAATGTTAGTAATTGGACACGACGCAATAAAGTAGGACGAATTGATATACCAGTTATTGTATCATCTAAGGTTACTCCAGAGCATGTTGTTGAAATTTTGTTAGAGATTGCTTCTTCGACAGAAGGCGTTTTAAAAAATCCTATCCCACAGGTGAGTTTTACGGCATTTGATCGTAAGAGTTTTTCCTTTAATTTAGCTATTTATGTGCCTAATATTACTTCACCTTCTCATATAACCAACGCTCTTCGATTTAGCCTATATAAGCGTTTTGCTGAGGAAGGAATCTTAGAATGCTGAAATATACTTATGTTTTGATTACAGTTATTCTGTTAAGTATTTTTACCATAACAGCTTTTGCTGCAACAGTGAAGAATACTGATTTAAAGATACAATCTCTCATTGTTGTTGAAGGAAGTATACCTTCAAAAATTTCTTTAAATACTCATCAAACAATTACAATTTGTATGAAGGGATGTTTTATAACTTTTCCTAATAAAGACCATTTTGCAATAAAGGCAGATGATAATATAGAAATCAATAGGGGAAGAGCAATTTTTAAATAAAATAATTGAGAATTTTTGTTTGGGGACAAGATTTAGAAGGATAATGATATTGTGCGTAATTAATAATCTCATCCTTTAGAAAATGGTAGAAAAAAGGTATGATTTTAGTATAAAATAGGTGTGATTTTTTATACTATGTAGAATCTACAGTTATGCATTTTTGATGTAAGATTATTGAGGTATTTATAATATTTTTAATGGATATCAATTTTCTAAAAATTATTACATCATTTTTAGAATTTTTTCTCATAAAAAATGCATAAAATGTACTATTTTGTGATTTTTTTGCAGTATTATTGGTACAAAATGTTTTATATTTTTTCCTTTTAAAAATATAATAGGTTTTTTTATTAAATATTTATTATATGAAGTATTGATTATTATAATATTTTAAAATTTATTTGATAATATTAAATTTTGATGTAATGATATATTAGTATAGTGATAGATTTAAATGTAACTATAAAGGAGTACATGCGATTTTGCGGCATAAGATTTTATAAAACTTTGTTTTTCTAAATGTGATTTTTGATTATATTTAAATTTAGCAATGGGGTATAATTTTATGAATACAAAATTTATAACAGCATCTGTTTTTTCGTTAATTTCACCTTCTATAGTACAGGCTGCAGATGTGGTAGCTCACGAAGAGCCAGTACATGTTGCCTCAGAAGTTGTTGCTTCTTCACCTTTTTCTTGGGCAGGTTTTTATTTTGGGGGGCAAGTTGGGGGATTTTCAAGTAAAATTTCTGCAATAACGCCTCATGTTGATATTCCTCTCCATCCTGATGAGGAGAGTAAAAGTAAACCATGGATCCCCATCGAGAAACAGTATCTGCCCGATCTTTCTGGGTTTATAGGTGGTTTTTATGCGGGTGTTAATTTTGATCTCGGTAATAATTTTATTATGGGGGTTGATACGGATATCGTTTTAACGGAAAAAAAGGATACAAAAACAAAATTTCAGGCTGATGAATCGAGTGCTGGTGGGACTGATACTGATGGAAAGGACACTGAAGGATTGGGTACTAAAGAATCGGGTAGTGATACTGATGCAAGTACAGAAAAAAAAAGTCGAAAAAGGGCAAAACTTGTCAGGAGACAGGGTAGAGGCTTTTCTCGTTCTGCTACAGAGGCTAAAGAAGAGAAAGACAGTTTAACTTTTAATCATACGTTAAAACAAAAATGGACAGGTGCTACACGGGTGCGTGTTGGGTTTTCTGCAGGGCGTGTGATGCCTTATATTGCTGGTGGTGTTGCTTATGGACAGTTTCAAGATATTTTGTCGACAGTAATTACGGGAAGTGAGCCATTTAATAGGACATCGGATGTAACAAAAACGATGATGGGTTATACTCTCGGTGGTGGTGTTGATTTTGCAATGACAGACCATTTTGTTGTGCGTGCGGAATACCGTTACTCAGATTTTGGTAAAAAGAAATTTAAAGACGAGATTGAAGTTAAGTATAAGACGAATGATTTTCGCGCAGGAATAGCTTACAAATTCTAGTTTTGTAGGATAAAGGAGCTTAAATTTAAGAGGTCCTATTTCTTTGATAGGGCCTTTATTTTTTAATTTTATGCATTGCAAATACTATTTTATGGTGAAAAAAGGGAGCTTTGACTTTGAGTGAGAATGAGGAGGTAAGGAAGAGTTACTCAGATTCTTAATTGTTAAGAATGAAAAATTTTTAGTTCACGAGGTGTGGTTGAAATATTTGTTAGCAAAGAAGGATTAATTCGTCTTTCATATTATTACAGTTATCATTTTATAATATCGTTATAGAGTTGCAAACAGTAAATTTAAAGAGAGTTTTTACTATCTAAGTAATGAGAAAATAAAGAAAATTCACATAGAGCGATGCGGGCGGCGTGCACGTTTGTGCACCAATTTTTTCTTCCCTTAGAACTCTCTACAATATCATCTGATAGCGCGGTTTATCTTTGTTCTATTTAATAACTCATTGTTTTTATTTTATTTATTAAATTGCCTTTTATATATAATCTTTGTACCAGATGAAAGTGCTCTAAGTGCGATTCAAAAGATGGTTTTTAAAAGGTGGTTCGAAGAACAAGAACACGTGATAGACTGTCTGTCTTATCTGTATCTATCTAAAGGCAAATATGCTGACAAAGCTGGTTTATGGCTTATCAAAACTACACCAGATCAAGGATGATAGTTTTTTAGATTTTACCTCAATAAAAGACGACGAGAAATGGGATTAGGCTCTTGTAGCAAGATACCTTTAAAAGAAGCATGGTTCAAAACTTCAGCTTGTTGTGATCTTTTGGATCAAGGAATTGACCCAATTTGCCGAAAACAAAAAGAAAATTTGCGTCGGGCAGGGGTGGTATTTCTTTACGAGAAATTGCCTCCAGTGCGTTTTAAGCAAAAAAACGAATTGAAAAATGAAGGAAAAGCAGCAAGGTGGCTAATACCTCTTGAGTAACATGTTTTTCCTAAATTTGATGATACGCCAATTACTGAACTGACGCAAATTGATATAAAAGGATGCATTTCTCCCATTTGGAAGACAAAAAACGAAACAGCAAGTAAAACTCTATCCCACTTGAATATAGCTATAAAACATGCGGCGGCACTTGGTATAGATGTGGATATGCAATTAAAAGCAAAAGCTTTATTAGAAAAGTTTATTCAAAATACCAAAAATATCCAGCAATGCCATGGAAAAAATGCCTAAGTTTTTTCAATCTTAAAATGATGAGCTTGTATCAAATCTAGCCTTAACACTTCTTATTTTGACGGGGGGAGGGCGTTCTATTCCAATCAGGCATATTCGGTCAGAAGAGATTTATAGATCAATATGGATTATCCCAAAAGAAAATATGAAGAGAATTGTTGGAAAGGTTTCTGACTTTCATGTGCCGCTTACAGCTGAAGCGCTTGCTGTTATTGAAAAAGCAAAAGAATGTTTTTTTATTTGCTGAGAGTTCTGGAAAGCCTATATCGGATGTAGCACTTTCTAACTTCATGAAAGACAAAGGTTTTGATTATAGACTTCATGGTTTCAGATCGATTCTGCGGGACTGGATAGCAGAGACAACGTCAACATCATTTGAAATTGCAGAATCTGTTCTTGCGTATTCAGTTGAGAAGTCAGTGACAAAGGCTTACATGCGGACGGATTTTTTAGAACAGCGCCGTGTCCCCTTAGAACAATGGGCGTCTTTTATATCAGGAGAGGCTTGATAATATGTCTATTATCAAGTCAGGTGTCTAAGAAACACTTAAGCGATTAGCGGATAGATTACGATATAATCTCTCATTCCTTGTGTTAAAAGCGGGGAAGGGTAAAGCTTTCAGTTTTTGGTTAGTCACTGTTTTAAACGTGCACAGACATTGTCTATCACATCCATAAGACGAGCAAAATCAAGGATAAGCAAAAAGAGGATGAATACAATCCATTTTGTATAACGTGACATCACTTTTACACTTTTGTAGGTCATGATGATTTCTTGAAGGATTTTTTTTCTGCTTCTGTAATTTCTATATCGTCTTGTGTTTTTTTTCTAACCATGTTTCCAACTACACAAGCGTTCACCTAGATTATTGTGCTTTAAGATCTCTCTGGCTAAGTTTAAACTGAAGGCGTTCAGATCTTGCTGGCTTAAATAAATTGGCAACCAGCCAACACAAGAAGAAACATATTTATTTGTCGCGCAACCAGTCAGAGAGAGCAGCACGCACATCAGCATCACTTTTTTGATTAACTTCACTTTCCACCTCCAGCCGTGTTGTGGCTGCTTTTAAAGCTTTTTCTGTTTGCTTTTGTTGCTCTGCTTTTTTCCCAAGAATAAAAGCTCTTGCTAAAATCATAAAAAAAGCAGCTAAAGCCGCGCCTGTTAGCATCAGATTTCTTTTCATCCATAAGATCATAGGCGGTGCTCCTGAAAGCGTTTAGCAACAAAGAAAATACCAGCACATGCGGCTAAAATCATAATGGTGGCCAAAGCCCATTGGATTGGTCCATTTCCTGCTAATAAGCCTCCAAGCCCAGAAAAAGAACCAATAATCGGTGCAAGGGCTTCGGCTTTGAAAACCCCCGTTGATGCTTGCGTTTCTACTGTTTGATAATTGGAGGAAACAAAAGCCCCTTTCGCCCATAAGCCTGTTTCTGCCGCACGCCGGTGAGCGAGACCTTCAAGACGCTTCCCGCCTGCTTTGGTCCATTTCTGTAGCTCTGCAGGGACAGCTTCATATTCACCTTGATTGAGCTTTTTTAACAGTGTCGAGTTACAAAAGGCTCCTGTTCCTACATTATAGCAAAAGGACACTAACGCCGCGAATTGTTCATCTGTTAATGAAACTGTAACAGCGCGTTCAACGACATTTTCAAATTGTCTTAAGTCTTGGCAAAGAAGTTCTTCTGCTTGCTTTTCCGTGATGGTCATGCCTTCGTAAATAAAAGGCTTTCCAGCATTGTTTGTATGTCCATAACCTATTGTCCACACACCAATGGTATCTTTGTAGGCGTTTAAACGCAAGCCTTCCCATTGTTTGATAAGTGCTAGCCCTTCTGATGATATTTTTCGCATATGCTTCTCCATAAAAAAAGCTCCGCAAAAAGCAGAGCTGGATTAAAAAATTGATATTTTTCCCATTCGAAAGGATAGCTTGTTAAAATCTATGTAGCATATAAACTACAGATGTTTGTTGTCAAAAAAACACTATATTTTATAAAGTGGTTAGATTCATTAAAAGACAGACAAGCGCAAAAGAAGGTTGCTGCACGTATTTTTCGCCTTGAATATGGTCTTTTAGGTGATATGAAATATTTTCGTGAAATTGGAGAATTAAAACTAAATCACGAACCAGGCTATCGTGTTTATTTTTTCAAATAAAGAAAAGAGATTATCTTATTACTGAATGTTGGTGATAAATCTATACAACAAAAGGATATCGAAAAAGCTCTTCAATTAGTAAAGAAAATAAAACATGGAAATTACTAAATTTGATGCAAGTGAATATTTTAATACACCTAAAGATTTTATTAGAGGATGCCTTCATAGGAGCAAAAAAATCTAACAGATATGTCTTATAAACAAGCCAAGATCGCTTTGTTTTCTTTGAAAAAAAAGCAATGCTCGCAAATGAATCAAGCACAATAAGAGCAACAAACGGCGGTGTGAGATGGACAAAGAACAGCAGAATGTTTTCAAGCAAGGTTAGGGAAAGTCACCGCATCTAATGTCTACAACGTACTCAGTAAGACAGCAAAAGGTTTGCCTACAAGCAAATATGAAGACTACAAAACGAAACTCATGACAGAACGCTTAATAGAGGAAATAAGTCAATCTTATACAACACCTGCTATGCAATGGGGCATTGAACATGAAGAGAATGCCTTAAGAGAATATGAATTCATTTATGACGCAGAAGTCACAAGATGCGGGTTTATCCCACACCCAAAAATGGAAATGGCGGGGGCTAGTCCTGATGGGTTGATTGGAGAGGACGGTTTAATCGAAGTCAAATATCCACAATCAACCACGCATTTGCGTTTTTTTATGTATGACGAAATCAAACCAGAATATCACGCACAAATGCAATTCCAAATGGCATGCACTGGACGCAAATGGTGTGATTTCATGAGCTATAATCCAAACTTTGTAGGCAAATCTACTGGTTTGAGAATGAAAATAGAACGCATTCTCCGTGATGAGAAACACATTGAAGAGATTAATAAAGCGGTCGAAATCTTTTTAGGGGAAATAGAACAAGAGATGTAAAAGATTTTGACAAAAGCCGCTTAAACCTATGGGGGTGCTCTCTCCTTCTCCTCTTTCCTAAGCACCCCCACCCATTTAATTAATATAAAAAAGAGAAAGGTAATGAGATGATATTTGATGATGGAGATAGATGGGAATTTTAAAATAATATAAGATAGAGTTCTTATATTATTTTAAGAATATAATTATTATGTAACGACACGTGAGTGTGTACAGCTTTTTAGTGTATCCACAACAACGATTCGCAATTGGGTGCTTCAAGGGGGTGTTTCCCGGAGCCATATAAGCTAGGGAGAGCAGTGAGGTGGAGAAAAGAAAGAGATCTTAACCTTCACTCCAAAGAAAAATAAGGAGCAAATAAAAACAAATTAGATAAAATTATATAAACTGTAGAAGGTGGTCTAAAAATGGCTATTTAAAGAAAAAAATCTATATATTTCAATATTTTAAATACAAAAAGTGGTGCCCAAAAGAGGACTCGAACCTCCACGCCTTACGGCACAGGTACCTGAAACCTGCGCGTCTACCAATTCCGCCATCTGGGCTCATAAAATTCATCTAAGCGCATGACGCAATTCTGTCAATAAAATTATAGAATTTATTTTTTCAGCTTAAAACGATTGAATTGAATTTTTGGGGAGATCATGATTTTAGAAGTTTAAGGTGTGAGGACTTTCTTTGATAAAATTGTTGAATCCGGATTAAATGTGTAAATAATAGGAATACCGGTCGCTAATTCTTGAGATATAATTTCCTCACCGGAGAGACCTTCAAGCGCCATAATAAGAGCACGAAGAGAATTTCCATGCGCTGCGATTAAAACAGTTTGGGAGCGCAAAATATGAGGCTGGATATGGTAAAGATAATAAGGCCAGATGCGCGCACCGGTGTCGCGTAGGCTTTCTCCATTCGGGGGTGCAATTGTATAGGAGCGGCGCCACATTTGCACTTGCTCTTGCCCCCATTGTTGGCGTACTTCATCTTTATTTAAACCAGAAAGATCACCATAATTACGTTCATTTAAGGCAGGATTTTTTATCACTTCTAAATCTGATTGTCCCATTTGCTCTAAAATGTGCTGAGCGGTTTTTTGAGCACGCTGTAAGGCTGATGTATAAGCGATATCAAACTTCAAACCATATTCTTTCAGTTTTTTTCCTGCTGCTATCGCTTCGGCATGACCTTTTTCTGTTAAATCAGGATCTTTCCAACCGGTAAAAAGGTTTTTGAGATTCCATTCACTTTGTCCATGACGAATTAGTGTAAGTATGCGTCCCATTTATGAATTGCCTCTATTCTATTGATTGTTTAAAATTCATTGTTCAATCCCAAAACATCGAACATTGAATAAAGACCGCTTTCATGATTTTGTGCCCATAAAGCTGCTTTTAATGCGCCATTGGCAAAGATAGAGCGTTCTTGCGCTGTATGTGAAAGAACAATGCGCTCATTGGAGCCGGCAAAAATGACACTGTGTTCTCCAACAACTGTCCCACCACGTGAACAGGAAAAGCCAATGGTGCCTTTTTTGCGTTTACCTATATGACCATTGCGTTCGTTGACACGCACATTTTTAAGCATAACATTGCGCCCTTCAGCTGCTGCTTGGCCAAGAAGAAGGGCTGTTCCAGAAGGGGCGTCAACTTTGTCAGCGTGATGCATTTCATAAACTTCGATATCAAAATCATCGGCTTCTAATGCTTTAGCGGCTTTCTTTACAAGGTTGGCTAAAAGATTTATTCCAAGGCTCATATTTCCGGATTTGACAATTGTTGTATATTTCGCAAAATCTGCAATTTTTTCTTCTTCTGTTTTGCTAAATCCTGTGGTGCCAATAATATGGACAAGGCTTTTTTGAGCAGCGTAGTTAGCATAAAGAATACTGGCTTCTGGTTGTGAAAAATCTAAAATACCTTCTGTATTAGAAAAGGCATTTTCGGGATCGTCAGTGATACCAATCCCAAGAGAATCTGAACCAATTAAGGCACTGGCATCTTTTCCTACAAACGGTGAGCCTTTGCGTACAAGAACAGCACAAAGTTCTACATCTCTCCTCTGCTGGATTGCTGTAATGAGTTCACGTCCCATTCTTCCATTTGCACCAACAACTGTAAGGCGCATTTTTATCTCCTTATAATACTTTACTGTGCAGTATAGGCAAATTCTTGCCTTCTTTCCAATGGTTCTTTTTCTTTATAGAAAATTTTTTTTCCTGCTTTAATTTATCTTGTTGTGCTGTAAAATACTGTTGTTTAGAGCAAGTGATATAAGATCTGCAAATTTAAATAGAGATGTTTTTCGTTAGAGTGTGTGATGAATATTCCTAAGTAAGGTTTGCTTATGTCACCTAAAGGAGATTGTGTATTACTTTACGCTTTTGTTTCTTTCGTTCTTTAAGGGGGGAGCGTTCTTCATGCAAAACAAGATCTCCAAAACAAAATACACCTATGTTGTCAATTCATGAGCTTTTCTTAAAGAAATATTTATCAATTCTTCTAAACTTATTTTATGATAGTGCTCGTGAGTGGTATCACGAGAGAGTATCCATGAATAATATAACATCTATTCTGCGCCACTATCTTTATGCTTCATAAATAGAGAAAATTAGCATTATCATACGTTTTGTTAGCCTTTAATGTTTTAATAATTCTTGGCACTTAGGCATTTTCATTCTTTTCTTTAATATTCTTTCATTTACCAATTCCATTTGTGACGCATAAGAAAGCGATTTTGATTGTTTTAAATGTGATGAAGGTAATGAGAAAAAGGTATTTGGAATTGATGATTAAAGTAAAAAAACGATTATTTATCATTGTATATCAATATGTTACCCATAAATAAAATCACGTAAAAAGGGGATAAAAACAAGGGGCTAACAAGAAGTTGGATTGTTTTCACACGAGAGTTGGTCGGATTCTTCATCTTTTAGGAAAGTCAGTTTAAAAAATTGTTATGTTGTAAAAACGCATGATGAGGATTTTTTTATTATAGAGCAAATAGTATATATGTTATGCAATGCGTTTTTTCATATATTGGGGAGACTTGAGGATAACATGCGTTAAGTATTGTTATTTTATTTGCCTAGCTTCTAATGATGCTACAGCTCTTGTATTTAAAGAGAGTCGTTAAAATGCTTTCTTAAATATTTTTTATTCCTGTGCTAATCTTTTTTTGTGACACGATAAGAAAGTATTTTTTTTGATTCAATTATAATGGGTCTTATTCCCTGTTGAATACGATTATAAATCATTATATCGTTTATACGCATGCATAAAAATTCATAAACCTATAAATATCCTTTAGATAAAATATCACTTTTATTTTTGTTTGTGAGAGAAGGCTAGAAATCAAGATCTGCATAGTGAGCACTTGCAACAATTCCGCGGACGCGATCTGTTAAAAGAGAACGAAAAGAAGGGCGTGATTTTATTCTCATATACCAGTCTTTGGCAGCAGGAGATTGTTCCCAGTCAATTTCCCCTAGAAAGTCAAGTACAGAAATAGAAGCTGCTGCTGCTAGATCTGCATAGGACAAGGCAGAACCGACTAAGCTATCGCGAGAGGCACAGAGCCAATTGAGATAGTTCATATGTGGTAAAATATTGGCACGTGCATTGCGTAAAATTTGTGAATTAGGAGCACCACCGCCAATGGCAAGTGGCATTTCACGTTTATGGATTCGTTCTCGTACGATATGGCGCGTTGCTTCATTTTCGAATTTATTTAAGAACCAGTCATTGAGACGGCGTACTTCCGCACGATCTAACGGATTTTCCGGAAAGAGCTTATTTCCTTGTCGTAAACTTCCATGTGTTTCGTCTAAATATTCGCAGATAACAAGAGGACCTGATAATGGAACCTCGTGTTCATCGAGAAAAACAGGAACATGACCAGCGGGATTGAGGGCTAGAAATTCGTGTCTTCTTGCCCATTCATATTCTTCAATCAGTTGAGTGGTTACACCATATTCCCCAAGAATGAGGCGTATGAAGCGCGAGGCAGCGGATAGGGGAGAGTGAAAAAGTGTCAGCATAATTTACACTATCAAATAGAGTTGAAGAGAATTCTTTCAAGTAATCATTTTTATAAAGATGCTTGACTAGAAGTACAAGATCATTAGTAGCTGCTAGTAATTATAATTAATAAATTGTTAATGACTAGGAATTGTTCTCTTATGCGATGGTTTGCAAAATGGCAGCACGTAATTCTTCTAAACCGATAGCTTTTTCTGAAGAGGTTACAAGAAGCTCAGGATAAGCTGCTGGGCGTTTAAGAAGCTTTGTTTGTGTGCTCATAATTAATTTTTCCAAGGCATTTGATTTGATTTTATCGCTTTTTGTCAAAACAATTTGATAAGAAACGGCTGCTTTATCAAGGAGAGCAAGAACATCTTCATCATTATTTTTGATTCCGTGCCGTGAATCAATCAAGATATATACACGTTTTAACGTTGTGCGCCCCCGTAAATAGCTAAAAATCAAATTTTTCCACTCATCAACAAGATTTTTAGGAGCAGCAGCAAAACCATAACCAGGCATATCTACTAATGCTAGAGGGGGAAGGTCTCCTAGTTGCCCACTGAAGCCATCGGGGACAAAATAATTAAGCTCTTGAGTCCGTCCTGGTGTATTTGAGGTACGTGCTAAGCTTTTTTGTTGAACGAGTGCGTTGATTAAAGATGATTTTCCAACATTGGAACGTCCTGCAAATGCAATTTCTGGTGGTCCTTCGGGGGGGAGAAAGCGTATTGCTGGTACACCACGAATAAAAATCCAATTGCGAGAAAAAATTCCAGAAAGGGAAGAATCTCTTGTCATTCATGCACTTCTTTTTTGGATGATCTTCTCCAGATGGCTTTTAAATTATCAAAAAGCTCAATTTTAACTCCTTGGCGCTTCATCATGATACCTTGCTGAATGATTGATAATATATTGTTCCATGCCCAATAGATGACGAGACCAACAGGGAAAGAGGCGAGCATAAAAGTAAAGACAACAGGCATCCATGTGAATATCATCGCTTGGGTTTGGTCTTGAGGAGCGGGATTCATACGCATTTGTAAAAACATCGTTATTCCCATAATCAAAGGCCATGCACCAATCATAAGAAATGTTGGCGTTGTATATGGCAAGAGACCAAACAAGTTAAAAAGAGAAGTTGGATCGGGTGCCGCTAAATCTTTAATCCAGCCAAAGAAAGGGGCATGGCGCATTTCAATGGTGATATAGAGAACTTTATAAAGAGCAAAGAATATTGGGAATTGAACCAACATCGGCCAACAGCCTGCAAGGGGATTTATTTTTTCGGTTTTATATAGTTCTATTATTGCCTTTTGTTGTTTGGTTTGGTCATCGGGATACTTTTCTTTTATTTCTAGCAACCGCGGTTGTAAAAGCTTCATGCGTGCCATAGATTTATAAGATTTATTGGCTAGAGGGAAAAGAAGAGTTTTTAAGAGCACTGTGACAAGAAGGATGGCAATACCAAAATTCCCTGTTTGTTTATAAAGAATATCAATGAGGGAAAACATTGGTTTGGTGATGAAATCAAACCAGCCCCAATCAATTAAAAGAGCAAACTTTTTGATTTTTAGGTCATTTTGATAACTATTAATAATTTCAACTTGTTTTGCACCAGCAAAAAGACGATTTGTAACAGTTTTTGTTTCATTTGGGGCAATCGTTAAAAGCGACCCTAGCAAGTCAGACTGATAATGTGTTTGCAAACGATCAAAATAAATAAAACGGCTTGTATATTCTTTATTTTGCGGGGGAATAACTGCTACAGCCCAATATTTATCGGTAATACCAATCCAACCTCCTGTTACTTTGGAAAAAGTCACGCTCTTTTGCCCATTATCAGGATTTGGGTCAAGCTCTGCTAAGGTTTTATATTTTTCAGTTTTGAGCGAATCTCCAGCAATACCTATCATACCTTCATGAAGTAAATAGGTTGCATTTGTATGTTCTGGTGGTGCAGCACGTGCAACGCGGGCATAGGACGAGAGATGTATTGGTTGATCACTTTCATTGCTGATAGAATCCTCAATGGTAAACATGAAATGATCATCAACAGAAAGGGTCCGTCGGAAGATTTGTCCCTGTCCATTATTATAAATTAAAGTGATAGGTGTTGAAGGAGTCAGGATTGTATTGTTTCCCTCTACTTGCCATTTTGTATCCGATTGTGGCAAGGCTTTTGCTGGCAAAGACGCACTTGCAAAACCAAATTCAGCAAGGTAGGTCGTTTTGAAACCTTTAGGGTTTAGCAAATCGATTTCCGGTGATTTTTTATCGACTGTTAAACGATATTTTTTGAGGTGAAGATCATCAAATTGCGCACCAACAAGATTAATAGAGCCTTCCAGTTCATTGGTTTGGATCGCAATACGCTCTGTTTTGGCCAATACAGCTTTCCGGATTTCAGGTGTCATTGGCTGTTCGATGATAGATGATGCTTGATGCGTTGAGGTATCGTCAGAAAAATCCGTCGTGGTAGTAGAAAGGGCTGATTGTTGTTTTGACAATTGCTGTGTGATGACATGTTGTTTTTGTAACTTTGCTTGTTTGGGAGCAACATGAAGAAATTGCCATGCGATGAGCACTACGAAAGATAAGCCAATAGCGATAAAGAAATTACGGTTATATTCCATCCGTACACCCTTGTTGTTGTTGCTGATGTTTTATTTTTGGTTTTATTCGCCGATTTAATTCACTAATCAAGGATGTAAAAGGCGCATGTAACACATCACGGTACGCTACAATGACATAATCTGTTCCTGCTTCCATGTGGTTTGTTACACCAACTCTCACGGCTTCACGCAAGCGCCTTTTAATACGATTACGTTTCACAGCATTACCGTTTTTACGAGTAACAGTGAAGCCTACACGTGCAAAAAGAGAATCTTTTCTTTCTGTTGTTTGTTCACGAGATTTAACTTCGAGCAAAAATAAAGGACCACGTCGTTTTTCTCCTGTACGGACAGCCAAAAAATCTGCTCTTTTGCGAATACGGCAGGGATGTTTTTTCTTCATAAAAGAACATTTCGCAATTTCACTAAATGCCTGCAAGCAGGCATTAGAGGTTCATAATGAAAGTTTCACAACGAAGAAATGATGAGCAATCCTCAACGGTTGTGAAAATTTAAATGGTTAGGCAGAGAGCCGCTTACGTCCACGAGCACGTCTTGCAGCAATAACTTTACGTCCTCCAGCTGTGGCCATGCGTGCACGAAACCCATGGCGGCGTTTACGGACAAGTTTAGAGGGTTGGTAAGTACGTTTCATTTATTTAAATACCGCGGAGTGCGGCCCTTCTTAATCTTCGTTTTACGAGCAGTTATGCGCGAGAGGGATAATTTTATCCTATCATACGGCTGTTAACCCATAAGGAAAAATATAAAAAAAGTCAATCTTAGATTGTTTTTCTCTCTCTTGAAAGAATACAAAACACCTTATAACTGTCTGTGACACTTTTTTACAATACTGTAAGAGTGTTAGAAAATAACAATTGAATCTACAGAACGTAAATGGCTAGGGCGTTAAAGAATTAAAGAAAGTGTGACTGATTACTGTATGCTCAATTTAAAATATCCTTTAATATTAAGAGTTTTTTTTACAAAATTTTTATCAGAATATTCATTAAAGTGGTTGTAGCACAAACATGATTAATAGGATTTATATCAGATTCTATGTTTGAGCTTCTTTATTTAAGGATGGTTTCATATTTTTAAAGAGAATAAGATATAAGTAATGTATACTTTATAATGCTGAGTAAAGTAGAAAATTATCAGGTGATAAGCCTGTAAGTATTTTTTGTTCTTATGCTTGTATTTGCTGGTATTTTTATAGAGAGGAAAGAACGTGGATCCTATCACAAGTGAAGCTGTCCGCAACGTATTACGTACAATCAAAGGACCAGATCTTGAAAGCGATATTGTGTCGTTGGGTCTTCTTTCAGAAATATTGATTGCTGATGGTAAGGTTTTCTTTTCTATTACAGTTCCTGATGGAGGTGTGCAAGAATGGGAATCATTGCGTCGTTCTGCTGAAAAGATGGTATGTGCCTTGGAAGGAGTGAAATCTGTTGTTGTCACACTTACAGCAGAAAAAACAACAAAGGCAGTACCTAGACGGAGAGCAAATCTCTTACCGATCAAAATGCCCATAGAAGGTGTGCGGCATGTGATTGCTGTTGCTTCTGGAAAAGGAGGGGTAGGAAAATCTACGATGGCAGTAAATATCGCCTTAGCTTTACAAGATTCTGGTTTCAAGACGGGGGTGATGGATGCTGATATTTATGGTCCTTCGTTGCCACGTTTGACAGGACTTGTTAATCAAAAACCACAGCTTATTGGAGAAAAAAAGATTCAACCTCTTGAAAAATTCGGACTTAAATTGATGT
Source organism: Bartonella sp. CL436QHHD (assembly GCF_042195105.1). Taxonomy (NCBI): domain Bacteria; kingdom Pseudomonadati; phylum Pseudomonadota; class Alphaproteobacteria; order Hyphomicrobiales; family Bartonellaceae; genus Bartonella; species Bartonella sp. CL436QHHD. The sequence goes on from NZ_JBHINR010000048.1 coordinate 88,726, forward strand.
CGATGGGATTTTTGGTTGAGGAAGAAAAGCCGGTAGTATGGCGTGGTCCTATGGTTATGGCAGCTGTAACGCAATTGTTACGAGATGTTGTATGGGGCCCTCTGGACATTTTAGTCGTTGATATGCCGCCCGGTACAGGGGATGCACAATTAACGCTTGCTCAACAGGTACAATTAACAGGTGCGTTGGTTGTCTCTACGCCACAAGATCTTGCTTTAGTGGATGCGCGTAAAGCAATAGAAATGTTCATGAAAGTCAATGTTCCTATTTTAGGACTCATTGAGAATATGAGTTATTTTATCGCTCCTGATACAGGAAAACGCTATGATATTTTTGGCTATGGTGGTGCACGGGCAGAAGCGGAACGTCGAGAAGTCCCTTTCTTAGCGGAAATACCGCTTGATGCGGCTTTAAGATTTTCTTCAGATGAGGGGGTCCCTATTTTTGTTGCTAAGCCTAGTGAAGAGCATGCTAAACTATATCGTAAAATTGTTGATCAAATAAAAAATCAACTCTTTTGAATGTTTTTTTAAGAGAGTTTATTAAAACACAATCATGAAAGACATAAAAATAGTTTCTTCTTTGTAAGGAGAAGTTTTAATGCGAGAATGGAGTATATTAGGTTAAATAAATAAAAAATTATTCATGCGTTTGGATAACCTGAAGGGGACACAAATTGAAGAGTTGGAGCCGTGAGGTAGAAAAAAATATTGGACTTGAGGCTAAAAGAAGACAGAAAATAAAAGTAATTTAGAAAAATTGTAAAAGGTTGTAAAAAATATTTTAATAATCAATTTTTTCATAAAATAGTATTTTTCAGGTGTAAAAAAGCATTTTTCGATGTGAGTTTTCTTGATATACATCTTCAACATTTAGTTTTTTCTTATTGAGATGATAAAAATATTGGTCAAGTCTTTTTAGAAGTATTCATTTTTTGCAAAGTAGCCTCAAGAGCGGTTGTTAAAGCATTCCTTCCCCCTTGATGAGAAAAGTAATCTGACAAAAATTCATTTGTTCCACCCTTTGTTGAAAACTCTTTTTCAAGCAGTGCAAAATCGAGAAATGCAGAATGATCCGTTGCTGTAATTTTACGCATTTCATCCGTAAGATTTCCAAACATCATAGTAAGGAATTCTGCTGATTGCTGTTTTTTTAACCCTTGTGTTATAAACCATTGATGGGCAGTTTCTATAAAATTAAAATATACTCCCATAAGTGAACCTGCTGTCATAAAAAGATTAAACTGCTCTTCCTTATCCAGCACTAATGTGCCCCCCAATGCATCAAATAAAGTGCGTAAAAAGGGATGATCGGGATAGATTGGTGTCAAATTTTTGCATTCTGCAACAAAAGGTAATGGAACAGCACGATAAACTTTATGATTAATCCACTCTTCTATTTCTGCTGCTTTTGCCATAGCAAGTACGGAAATAACCAGCTGTTCTGGACGAAAACAAAGAGAGCGCAAAACGTCTTCTGCAATTTGATTGGGCAAGCAAAGAAAAACACAATCACTAACATCGAGCAACGCTTGGTTATTTTCAGCAATCATAACCGTATCATAGGTGCGTGAAAGGCGCTCTGCTGTTTGTGCATTGCGAGGCGAAACAATAATGGAAGAAACATCAAAGGTGCTTGTCATTAAGCCATTCACCATTGAAGCACTGATTGTACCCGTTCCTAAAAAGCCAAGTTTCATTTCTATTTCTCAGTTTTATATTTTTAAAGGAATCTCAATCAACATTTCAGGTGTTTTAACTAACATAAACGCTAATTGAAGAAGCAACACATAACATAGCAAGAATAATCAAGCCCAAATAGATTTTAGGCTTGTCAAAGAGAACGGCAAAAGCAGAAAACCAACCAACAACAGCTGCGGCTAATGCAAATAAAAAACCTGGTTTATTCATAAGCACAATATGCATTGCCATTAAACCACCAATAATGAGCGCTCCAAAAATAATGAGTAAACCTGTTGCAAACTTTTCATAATCATCCATATTTTGCTCCTTATAGCGCTCAATTATTACACACTTTTTAACGCATATGCACATAAAAACGAAATGTTTTTTATTGAATATGGTTAAAACGGGGGGTGTCTTTTATTGATCAGATGTAAAAAATGCAGGGATATGCTGTGGCCAACGCCAAGGTAAAATTGCAACCAAATCAAAGCGCACAGACAAAAGGGCATAATCTTTTTGCCGTGCGAGCCAAATATCGGCAGCTGCTTCAATTCGCCTTTCATTCATTCGGGAAACCGCTTCCATTGCTTCAGCCAACGTTGAACGTGCTTTAACTTCAACGATTAACACAAGATTTCCGCGTCGTGCAATTAAATCAATTTCCCCACATTTTGTTTTAAAACGCCTTTCGGCAATGTGAAACCCTTTGCAACGTAGCCACCAAGCTGCCAATTTTTCTGCACGTACCCCTCGATAAAAAGACTTTTGTCTGCGTTTTTTTTGCATCATTTTATGCATTTTTTAAAAAGATTAATCGCTGAAAAAGTTCCTGCTTTTTTAAACCGGTTTTTTTTGCAACAAAAGCTGCCGCTTGAGCAGCAGAATATGTCCGTGCGCGTTCTAGTAGCATTTCATCAATTTCTTGATCACTTATCACATTTAAAGAAGAAGATGATTCTCCTACAACTACAACAATTTCCCCACGAATATGTGCTTGTTTTCTGTAATTTTCCAACAAGTTCCCCAAATTGGAAACATCTACTGTTTCAAACTTTTTTGTTAATTCACGACAAATGGCAGCAGGTCGATCAGCCGAAAAAAGTGTGACCATATCCTGTAAAGTTTCAACAAGACGATGCGGTGATTCATAAAAAATCAAAGTTGCTGGAATCTCTTTTAATTGTTCCAACCGTTTTCGGCGTTGTAGCTTTCGTGCACTCAAAAAACCTGCAAAAAAAAAGCTATCAGTAGGAAGCCCTGTCGGTATAAGAGCGGCTAAAAGAGCGGATGCTCCAGGAATAGGAATGATTTTATGACCAGCTTTACGGGCCTCTTCCACCAATCGAAATCCGGGATCAGAAATAAGTGGTGTTCCGGCATCTGAAACAAGTGCTACTGTTTTGTTTTCTGCTAAAGCCGCTAAGAGCTTTGGACCCGCTTTTTGCGCATTATATTCATGATAGAGAAAAGTTTTTTTTTGAATACCGTAACGTTCTAACAAAACACGTGTTACTCGCGTATCCTCACACGCTAAAATATCAATTCCTGCAAGCACTTGCAAAGCACGAAGCGTAATATCTGCAAGATTTCCGATAGGTGTTGCCACAAGATAAAGCCCTGATTCTATAACGGGTGCAGAATAAGCATGCGCACCTATAAAATATGCTTTTTCACACATGCTCTTTTCTTTTCATTAAATTCTCCTCACCACAAGATTTTTATCCATACTCATAAGCCATTTTGGCTTATTTTTTACCAGCACATTTTTTATCATTACAAAGGCTTACCTTACTCGAATAATCGATTACACTACAATAAGATAATTTCATGTTTAACGTCTTAATTTAACATTATTATCTATTTTGGTCCGCATTATTTTTTCCAGTAAAACAAATTCCAAATGTAATCAATATTCTATCAGCCCCATGATTTTCTATAAAGTTTTTCCTTCGAGAACCAAAAAACAATTTTACCCATGTTATCATCTCATGCTTGGTTATGCTCTTTTAAAAGCTAAGCTTTTTAGATTATTTTCATAATGCCGATTTTTCAAATATTCTATTGATATCCAAACTGTTTTTCTGAGCAAATATAAACAGCCTCTTTTGAAGCACAAACAGTTAACTGGCAGCTGACTGTATTGTTATTGATTAAATATAAGCTCTTATCAGCAAAATACTTTATTTTTTCATATTCTCTATAGCTTTAACAGTATAATGAGTACCTTAGAAACGTTTAAGGCTAATTTTTATCTTAAAGATTTGATTTGTAATGGAAAATTTATTATTTTGCCTATTAATTAGGAGCTTTAAATATCGTAACATTATCTCAGCTCTTCTTATAGTCATTAATCAAAATTATTTTCGTGCATCTTGAAACCCTCTCAAAGCAAAGATTATCGCATCATTGGGGATCGCAGAGAAAATGATGCTGTTAGCTTGTACTTTTTATTTCGTAAATATAGAACTGTTCGTTCACAGGAGTGTGTTATACCTTTTTCGGATAGTGTCGCGAAATAATTGTTTGATATGAGAGCTATCTCTTAAAAACAAGCCCATGATTGAACAACACAAGTCTGCTTTAATTTTGGATACCTTATTTTTTTGAAGGATATGCTCCCATAAAAAACGTAAGTAATAAAAGCGGGGACAATACGTTATCTCTTCTTTTTAGAGGATATTGTGATGCTTTTGAAAGTTTTAAAACCAAATGGACAGATGATAGTAAAGAGGAAAACAGGTTTTTTCCTTTCAGGTTTCATATTCTTGCTAAATGAAACTGTATTTTCGTTTCAGAGATTACTCAAATAGAATATGCAATATTTTTGCTCTAGCTACAAAATCTGGAACGGCGTGCAGAGCTTTCATTCATCTTAATCTTTCTTTTAAATATACCACTATGTTCAATTTGGATGTTGATTTACAAGCAACAGCGAAAGCACAAGCTTTATAAACAAACAACTCTATAAAACGCGTCATAGAGTGGTCATGAAAGCTATTTTGGTTTTTATCAGATGTTTTGCTAATAGCGATAGTCTCCATGGCTTGGTATCTGCTTATTCTTACGGTATTTGTACACATTCATTGCAGTATATTAGTAAAGGGCAGTATATTGGTAAAGGTTAGATGCAAGGCGATTATCTTTAATGCAAAAATAAAAGGTTAATGTAAGATTTTTTCGTGTCATTATCATTAGAAACATAAAAAGGGCTTGAGCAAGCATGCTCTTTATCTCTTTATCTCGCAATGTTTTTTCTACATTTGTTTGTGGTTTTCTTGAGTGAGCATTACTTGCCAAGTGTAGGAGAAAAAATAAATGTGAAGCGCATCTTCAGGGGGGCTCTTGGCTAGTTAAAACGATTGATGTTTCTTATGAGAGGGCTAAAAGCATTTTGGATCATGTGGGAGAGGGGGTAAAGTAGAACGGGCTTATTTTCTTTCAGATTTTCGAGAACCGCGGTTTTTCCTTTATTGCAGAATTTTCAAGAAGATATTCATTATTGTTTTGTCATTTAGATAAAAAATTTTGATAAAAATATGTTATGTTTTTCTATTGAAAAAAGTCATGTGGTGAAGAGAGTATTTTATATGAGAATAGAGTTCTTTTTACATTGTGAAAGAACGTATGAAGGAAGGTGATTGATAGATTTCTGATCTGGGAAATATTTTTATTCAATGTGTTTTATATATTACAATTTTAGGAAAATGAACAATGATTATACATTGGGGAATTACATATTGGGATAGAAGGGGCCCTCATTGCCTTGCGGACAGATCCAAGTGATATTTTGGTTTGGATCTTTGATATCGCATGTTTTACAATGTATGCAATTTGAAGCGTTGATCATATAAGTCAGATGATCATTATCCTCTAGCCACTCGTAGACAGCGGCGGGACAATAGCGTGTAGAGGGTCCTCCATAGATCGCATATTCAGAGTCTTTTTGTTTTTTTAATGAGGCTATTTTTAAATGACAAGGTTGATTTTCTTCATGATGCGTATTGGAAAGGGCAACACTTGAAAGGCGATCAAAGGTTACAACGCCATCTGGTTTTGGGTAAGAAATGGGTTGAAATTTTTCTGCTGGTTCAAGGCATGCATAATCTTCCTTTCCATGGGAGAGTGTTTTAAATAAGGAAAATCCGAACAGTTGTTGCCACCACATATCAAAACCAGCAAGTTTAATTCCATATTTTGTCCCATATTTTTCCCAAAGCGGTTTGGCATTTCGCACTTTATAAAGATCTTTTCCAATGAGCCCTTTTCGCCATTGTTCTTCGATTTCTTTAACCTCATCATGGGCACGCCCTTGTGCAAGAGCGGTAGCAATTTTATCGGCAGCTAATATGCCAGATAAGATGGCATTGTGTGATCCTTTGATACGAGGAACATTGACAAATCCAGCAGAGCAGCCAATAAGCGCCCCACCAGGAAAGGTGAGTTTTGGTACAGATTGCCAACCTCCTTCGCTGATAACACGTGCACCATAGGAAAGACGTTTTGCGCCTTTAAAGATTTTATAGAGTTTTGGATGTGTTTTAAAACGTTGAAATTCTTCAAAGGGAGAAAGGTAAGGATTTTTGTAATCTAAGTGCACAACAAAACCGACAGAAATGATATTGTTTTCTTGGTGATAAATAAAGCCACCGCCACCGGTATTATTGTCTAAGGGCCAACCAGTGAAATGTTGTACTAAACCGCGTTGGTGTTTGTTGGGGGCAATTTCCCAGAGCTCCTTGAGACCAAGACCAAATTTTTGTGGTTCTCGATTTTTGCTAAGATTAAAATGTTGTATCAGTTGTTTTGCAATTGAGCCGCGTGCTCCTTCCGCAATCAGAGTATATTTTGCCAATAAAGCCATCCCAGGCATATAATTTTTTCCAGGGGTTCCATCTTTGTTAAGCCCCATATCTCCGGTGAGAACACCAATAATAGCTCCGTTATCTTTTTGGATGATGGGTTCTGTTGCTGCAAAACCAGGATAGATTTCAACACCCAACGCTTCAGCTTTTTTGCTTAGCCAGCGGCAGACGCTCCCAAGCGAAACGATATAACATCCGTTATTTGATAAGATTTTAGGGTGCAAAATATTGGGAAATACTGTGGACTTTTGAGGCTTTAGAAAAAAAAATTGGTCTTGTGTGACAGGGGTTGTGAAGGGATGGTCGTTATCATTTCGCCATTCTGGTAAGAGTGTATCGATACCAATGGGGTCAACAACTGCGCCAGAGAGAATATGTGCACCAACTTCGGTCCCTTTTTCAACAATTGTGACAGAAAGCTCAGGATTAATTTGTTTAAAACGAATTGCGGCAGAAAGCCCTGCAGGTCCTGCTCCGACAATGACTATATCAAACTCCATACTTTCACGTTGGTCATGCAGAGGTGCTTTCATGGCTTATAAAGCTTTCTCCAATTCTGGAATAATTTGGTGGAGATCACCTACAAGGGTGTAATCGGCAATTTGCATGATGGGAGCTTCTTCATCTTTATTAATGGCAACAATAATTTGTGCATCCATTATACCGGCTACATGCTGGATTGCACCGGAAATGCCAACGGCGATATAGAGTTCAGGGGCAACGACTTTTCCTGTTTGTCCAATTTGCCAATCATTGGGAGCATAGCCTGCATCCACTGCTGCGCGGCTGGCACCTAAAGCAGCATTTAATTTGTTTGCAAGAGGAAGAAGCAGGGCCATAAATTTCTCTTGAGAACCAAGACCACGCCCGCCTGATATAATAACACGTGCTGAGGTGAGCTCAGGACGATCACTTTTGTTTGTCTCTGCTTTTACGAAAGAAGAAAGATTTGGATTGGGAGCTGGTGTTATTGTTTTAATGGGAGCAGAATTATTTTGGGAAGGCGTTGGGGTGAAAGAAGCGGTGCGAACTGTTATAATCTTTTTATAATCATTGGTGCGGACAGTTTCAAATGCATTGCCTGCATAAATTGGTCGTTTGAAGGTATTGGGTGAAAGAATGGCGGTAATATCTGAAATTTGCATAAGATCAAGAAGAGCTGCTACGCGCGGCATCACATTTTTCCCAGTACTGCTGGATGCTGCCATGATCACATCATAATCATTTGCTAACGTGAGAATTGTATCTGCCATAGGCTCGGCAAGTTGATGGGCTAAATAGTCTGCTTTTGCAATAAGAACTTGCCGCACACCATTAAGTTTAGCACTATTTTCCGCTATCGTTTGAATTTTTTCTCCGCAAACCAGAATATCGATATCATTACTGAGTACGCGTGCAGCGGTGAGTGCTTTTGCTGTTTCTTCTGTATTATGATCGGCCAATAAAAGAATTGCCATAAGTTTTTGCCCTTTTATGTGAGTGTTGCTTTTACTCTAGTGGTGAGAATATTAAATGCAGTTCTTCTGTTTTAAGGCTCTGACAAGTTCTACTACATTTGCCACTTTTATACCGGATTGACGGGTTTTTGGCTCTTCAACGCTTAAAATTGTTAAGCGTGCTTTCGTATCGACGCCAAGATCAGTAAGAGATTTTTGTTCAATGATTTTCTTTTTTGCTTTCATGATATTGGGGAGAGAGGTGTAACGCGGTTCATTGAGCCGTAGATCGGCGGTCATAACCATGGGAAGGGGAAGACAAAGGGTTTGTGTTCCATTATCAACTTCACGAGTAACTGTAGCATGCCCATTTTCTATGTTAAGATGTGAGGCAAAAGTTGCTTGTCCCCACCCAAGAAGAGCAGCGAGCATTTGTCCTGTTTGGTTGCTATCGTCATCAATTGCTTGTTTTCCTAAAAAGACCATATTAGGTTTTTCTTCATCAACAATGGTTTTGAGAACCTTAGCAATTGCTAAGGGTTCAAGTGTTTGATCCGTTGTGACAAGAAGTGCGCGATCAGCTCCCATTGCAAGTCCTGTTCGTAGAGTTTCTTTGGCTGCTTCTGGGCCAATTGAAACAAGAAGAACTTCTGAAATTTTACCGGATTCTTTTTGGCGAATGGCCTCCTCCACGGCTATCTCATCAAAAGGATTCATAGACATTTTTACGTGAGACAGATCAACGCCTGTACTATCGGGTTTGACGCGTATCTTGATGTTATAATCAACAACACGTTTGACAGCGACAATTATCTTCATAATGATCCTCTTTGTTTGTATGTCATAAGTTTATAGCAATACTCATAAGAAACCAAATTGTTTAGAATGAAGTCTCAATTTATAACTTGTGTTCTCTTTCATATAAGCTTTTTTTACGTTTACTTGTACTTTCTCGTCGTCATTTTCAATCTTCATATTTTTGCATTGCCATAATTGCCCTATTTGCTTGAATAAAAAGTAAAAAAATCAATTTGTCTTGTGAGAATATTTTTTTAGTTTCTTATGCTTTGTTTATGATGGTGCAATAGGTCCTTTATGCAATGAAAAATTAAGTAAAAAAGATAAAAATGGGGGAATGATTTTTCTCTTCAAATCTTGAATACAGAAAAATTAAAGATTTTTCTTTCAAATATTTTAGATAAAGATTGGGGAAAATATTTCTAACAAAAAAGTTTTTGGGAGTTCTTAAAGCTCTATTTACTAAAATAGAGCACACTTTCTCATCATTTGTTGCGATTCTTTTCAAAAAGGTTAATGAGGGGTAGGCGTTTGTGAATACGAAGGGTCATACGATCGGCCAGGCGACCAAACAGGTTAGGAACGATAAAGTCTTTTCTTTTGTTGAACAGAAAGAGAGCATGGATACTTCTGTAGAAGTAACGATGTCGGATATTGCTCAAAAATTACGCACCGTTTATGCGCAAATGCAAATGAAGCATTCGCCTCGTTCTTTAATGCAGCAGAGTTCGGTAGAAGAGCATTTTAAATCTTACTTAGATGATATTAGTCGGGCCATTTTGGCTGAACATTATATACGTCGTCAAAGAGAAAAAAAGCTTTTCCAGTCTTTAGAGCAGATTAAAACAATTGTTCAAAGTTTGCAGAGTGAAAAAAAAAGCTTAGAAGAAGCAGCGGTAACACGACGGGTGTCTCGTTCAAAATCACCTGATTCTGTTGTACAAAAACTTGCTCACATGGAATGTGAGGGAAATCAAGAACGCTTATTACTTCAAAAGGTGCAAAATTTTTCGAAAGAAAACAGCATAATTTCACTCCAGACAAATGTTGAAAATACGGTGCAGCAAGAAGATAGAAGCCCTTTGCCCAGTGATGCTCTGAAATCTTCTTTTAAAAAGGTTGAGGGGGTAGTGGAGCATGCTGTGATAGAAGAAAAAGGTATGATGGGTGCTCAGGCATCTAATCATTGTATTGAGAATGATTTTTCTTCTTTAAGGACGCAGTCTCGGGAACATGTGTCGTTTTTATCTTATTTGCTAAAAAAAGGTGTTCTTTGTTTTTTAACCGTTGCATTTGTGGTAGCGATAACGTTATGTTTTTATAGCTTTTTAAAAGGAGCTCGTTTTTTTTAATTTTTATGATGTTGATGTTAATAGATGTGAAATGTATTGCGCATTCGTATTTGTGCGGAAGCTATAGCAACTAAAATTATCCTTTTAAACACGCAACAGAGATTATTGGAAAAGAGGATAATTGGAGAAGGATTCTCTAATTGTAAAAAAACCTCAAATTATCTTGAAGGTTCTGTAAGTGAGTATTTATTTACCAATTGCTGAAATGTCACTCAATATGCTGATCTTGATTGGTATGGGAGTCGTTGCTGGTTTTTTTTCAGGACTTTTTGGAATCGGTGGTGGGTTTCTCATCACGCCGTTATTGATTTTTTATAATATTCCTCCTGCTATTGCTGTTGGAACAGGTGCTAACCAGATGATTGCGTCATCTGTAACAGGAGCAATTACACATTTTAGAAGACGTACGCTCGATATTAAACTTGGTATTCTTTTGGCGATTGGAGGAGGGATTGGTTCTTTAATCGGGATTCAGGTTTTCTCTGTTTTGAAAAAGTTAGGTCAATTAGACTTAATGATTTCGCTTCTTTATGTGATTCTTCTTGGAAGTGTAGGAAGCTTGATGATCGTTGAAAGTTGGTATGATATGATGCGCAAGCGTAAGGCAGGAAAAGCCAATATTCGTCTTGCTGGTCGACATAATTGGATTCATCGCTTACCCTTAAAAATGCGTTTTCGGACATCTATGATATATGTTAGCATTATTCCAGTTTTAGGGATTGGTCTCATTGTGGGGTTGTTGTCTTCTATTATGGGAATTGGTGGGGGGTTCTTTATGATACCAGCATTGATTTATCTTCTGCGTGTTCCAACCAGTGTGGTGATTGGGACTTCACTTTTTCAGATTACATTTGTGTCTTCTTTCACGACAGTTTTGCAAAGTATGACTAATCAGTCCGTTGATATTGTCTTGGCTTTTTTGTTAATGCTTGGAGGAAGTATTGGTGCGCAATATGGAACACGGGTTGGACGGAAGTTAAAGGCTGAACAATTGCGTATGGCACTTGCATTTTTAGTGTTGATTGTGTGTATGCGTCTTGCTTTTCAATTATTTATACGCCCTGATAATCTTTTCTCTCTGGATATTCTTATGAGATAAAAATGGGTAGATTATTTTCTTTATACATCATTACAGGTTGCTTTTGTTTTATTTCTTTTTCTACATGGTCACATGTTGGGACGCCAGCTACATTCATTGATCAAGTTGACCACGAAACTGTCCAAATTATTGTAACAACGAATACGATTACTGTGGATGCAAATTTTGCTGGTCGTGATCTTTATATTGCTGGTGTTTTGGAAAATATTGATCCGTTATATTCTCGACAGAACCGTTATGATATTGTTGTAAGCTTGGAGGGACAAGATCGGACAATGGTGATGCGAGAAAAAAAACGCAATGCCGGTGTATGGGTCAATACAGATTCTCTTATTTTTAAAAAGGTTCCTCTTTTTTACTCTATGGTCACAACACGTGAAATTGACGATATTACGAGCATTGAAGATTATAAACGCTTAGGGTTAGGATTACTCTATTTGCCATTGCAGACGGATGAACAAGATCAGAAAAAAATACAAATCTTTCGCGATGAACTTATAAAATTGCAAAAAGCTAAAAGCCTTTATTATGAGGAAGTGGGTGGGGTTCGTTTTGGTTCTGACACACTTTTCACAGCGCATTTTCGTTTGCCAGCAAATATCCCGGTTGGACATTATAAAGTTCGTGCTTATCTTTTTCGTGATGGACAGTTTATTGATAGTGCAACAACGACTCTTGAAATTGTTAAAGCACATATCACCTATACAATTTTTTATGCAGCGCACAAGTATCATTTTTTATATGGTATTGTTGCAGTGATTATTGCTATTACTACAGGATTTTTGTGTCGTTTGATTTTTCGAAAAGATTAACGCAAGGAAAATGTTAAGGCTTTTATTTTTTATGAAAAATTCGTAAGATAAGAAAAATAGGCACAACAACAATAGCTCCTGTCATAGTTATATGGAAGAAATTTGTAAGCGTTATAAATCCTGCTTCCCATAGTGATTGAAAAAAATCGACTATTTTTTGTATGAGGTTTCGAGGTGTCCATCCCAAAAAATTCATTACGATACCAATGAAGAATGAAAGGATAAGCAATTTTAGACTAACGCGGCTTGATTTTTCTCCAAGAAACGCATGAAAAGAATCTAATAATTTTTTTTTTCGCTTCATTTTAATATACTTTCAAAGATCGTGTTTTTTATTGTATTATCATGGTACAGCGATGTTATTATCATAAAGGAAAAACATTTTTTTATTTTTTCTTACTTTTTGAGTTTATCACCTTAGTCTGGTTAACGGTGCTGGTTTTTGAAATATACACATGTTTTATTGCATTTTTTGCGATATTTTCATGGCCCTTTTTTATTAAATAAAGGGATATTCTTTCGTTTCTGAGAATTTGTAGAGAAATTTTATAACGTTTCGATATTTCACATCAGAGTGAGAGTTCTAGTATATTGAAGATTTTGTAACGAACTTATTATTGTCGTGTATAGAAATAATATTTCAAGACAGTTTACTTAAAAAAAGACTATCTATTCTAATAAGGGTGTGCTTATATAAGTATTATATTTAGATATTTCAACCTTGGTGCATTGAAAAGATCTTTTTTTCTGAAAAAATGTAAGCAATGATAAGCAATGAATTGAGTGTTGTTAAAGGAGCAAAGATATTAAAAATACGATGTTGAAAAAAGTTTTGTTATGTATGTCCGCGTGAGGGAATGTCAGAGGTTTGTGGTGCCCGTGCTCCTTTTATTTGGAAATAAGATATAATTAGAAGCCGTTATTTAGTGGGGAATTATGGAAAAATTCAAAATTCCTCTTGAGAAGGGGTAGAGGTGATTCATGTTAGCCGATGGGTGAATTTTTCTGTTTTGTTAAAATATCAAATTATTATTAGGGTTCTTCGTTATTAAGGCGCTTGAGTTAACAGGAGAGAGCCCTTTGATGGCATAAAAACGCTAGAAGAAAGAAGTGACAAGCTTGCCTGATAAGAGAGAAGAAGTCTTTGTCTTATCGCGTTCAATGGTAGACGTTGTAATATTATCAATATATTTGTGATGGGTTATGTCATTCATCATATATTAAATTGCTTTTCGATGCATATTGGGGGCTTGTTAAGTATGGACAGGAGAAAAGGTTGGTAAGTGGTGCTGTTTGAAAGTTTTAATACTTTGTTTTAGGGGCCTATGGATCGTCTAACCTTATGATTAAGCATGTTCTTGTTGCGTGGGAAATTTATATAATAAACTTTATTTAAAAGGAAAAGTTATGAACTTGAAGAAAAAAATATTGAAAGGGAGCAGCTTTCTTGTTTCTGCTTTTATTGCACTGGGGGTAGTTGGACAACAGGTTTTAGCAAAAACACCGGCTGATACCCTTGTGATGGCTTGGAATCTTGATGCAATCAGTACGTTTGATCCTGCGCAGCTCAATGATGTTTATGGAAGTGAAATTGTTCGCAATGTTTGTGATAACTTGGTGAGTACTGCGACAGATGATCCTGCTAAAATGGTTCCTGCTTTAGCAACGCATTGGGATGTTTCAGGTGATGATCACAGTACGATGATTACTTTTCATTTGCGTGATGGTTTGAAGTTTAATAATGGCAGATCAGCCAATGCCAATGATCTTGTTTGGGGTATGAAGCGGGTTGTCAAATTGAAGATGGGTAATGCGGCAATTTTTAATGAATATGGAATTACAGAACAAAATGTTGATGATGCTTTGCAAGCTCCTGATAAGAAAACAGTTGTGATGAAATTTGATAAACCTTATCCAGCAGAACTTATTCTTAATAATATTGTTGCAAGTCCTGCAACAGCTTTGCTTGATCGTAACACGATTATGAAACACGAAAAAGATGGTGATTTGGGAAATCAGTATTTGAAGAGTCATGCTGCTTGTGTTGGTCCTTATCAGTTAAAAAGTTGGCGCCCTGGAGAAGCTCTTTTGTTGCGTGCAAGCTCTCACTATTGGGGACAAGCACCTAAACTGAAGCAGATTTTAATTCGCCATGTTGCAGAGCCCGGAACACAACGCTTGTTGTTGCAAAAACATGATATTGATGTTGCTCGTAATTTGACACCTGAAGATCTTGCAGATCTGCAAAAAACAACAGATGTTAAAATCAAGGAAGTGTTAGAACCATCCATGATGTACTGGGGATTCAATATGACAAATCCCATTTTTGCTAAGGAAAAAGTACGCTTGGCGATGCGTTATCTTATAGATTATGAAGGTCTTGGCAAGAAGCTTCTTAAAGGGATTGGTGTTCCACGGGCCAGTTTTATTCCTCTTGGTAATCTTGGAGCTTTGGATGAAAAAGAGGGGCAACCCTTTAAGCTTGATATTCAAAAAGCAAAACAGCTTTTAGCAGAGGCCGGTTATCCGAACGGATTTGAAGCAAATTTTATTGTCTCAAATGCTCCTTATACTTTGTTACTTGCTCAGTCACTTCAAGATAGTGCTGCACAGGCGGGCGTGCGTCTTAAAATTGAACGTGTAGCAGGTACACAGTTGTTTTCAAAAGTGAATGCACGGGCTTTTGATACGGCTTTTATCGGATGGAATAATGATTCTGCGGATCCTCATACAATGGCTTCACGTCTTGTTTATAATCCAGATAATCGGCTTGAGG